>NZ_SSDM01000275.1:0-10849 GCF_004794375.1 Microbacterium sp. K35
GACACCGGAGCGCCGCATCCCCTCGGGGGTGCGGCGCTTCTGTGTGTCAGGGGTCAGGGGGCGACCGTCCGGAGAATAATCAGCGAGCGGTCAGGTGGGCTCTCTGACGCCGTGGCATCCTGCGGAGGCCGAGCGGGGGCCGGTCGAACGCGACCGGCGAAGATCGACCCGAGATAGGGGGACCCTCTCATGGGAACCGAAGGAATCAGCAGACGGACTTTCGCCAAGAGCGCGGCCTGGGTGGCCATGGCGGCGCTCGCCTCCACCGCCGCACCGGTCTCCGCGGCCGCGGACTCCGTCCCGGATGGAGTGACCGTGTCGTTCGTCGGCTTCGACTCGCCTCCGGCGGGGAGCGATCGCGACACCGGCGATCCGACATGGCCGGAGAACTACCTGCTGGAGGCGCGCTTCCGTCTGCAGCTGGCGCCCGGGGTCTCGCTTCCTGCGGGATCCCGCCTGTTCATCGGCGCGGACGCCGGGATCTTCCCGTCGGGCTTCGCCTTCTTCCGCGGTCCGGCCGTCGGAGCGAGCACCTCGGACAGCCTCTGGGTGCGAGACCCCGACGAGTACTACACGGAGAACTACAACCCGAACACCGGCTCGCGGAAGTTCGCGTACGCGGTCTACCGCCTCGCGCGCGACCTCGCAGCGCCGGCGGACCTGACGTTCTCGGTGGCGGGGGTGAGCAACGCCGCCGTCCCGACGGGATGGAACGCGCAGACGGTGCTCGTGGCCGACCTGGTGTCGGCCAGCTCGTTCAGCGCCGGTGCCGCGCATCACCGGGCGCTCTCATCGCCCTTCCGGATCGTGGACGTGCCCCCGGACCCGAAGGCCGACACGAACGGAACCGGAGTGCCCGGGCTCTACGCGTACCCCCGCGCGACGGCCGCGGGCCGAGTCGCCGAGTTCAGCACGCTGCTGCGGGTGATGCCGACGATGACCGCGAACATCTTCTGGAGCCACCAGTTCGGGATCTCTGGAACGTCGG
The DNA here is from genome assembly GCF_004794375.1 of Microbacterium sp. K35. NCBI lineage: Bacteria > Bacillati > Actinomycetota > Actinomycetes > Micrococcales > Microbacteriaceae > Microbacterium > Microbacterium sp. K35. The sequence goes on from NZ_SSDM01000275.1 coordinate 989, forward strand.
GCGGCTACACCGGCGTGCAGACCTACGGGAACACGAACGGAAGGCAATGGCTCTTCTCCCTCTGGGGGGCGACCGACGCCGAGGTCAATCCGAGCCTGCACGGGGTGATGGCCGGCGACACCGACGGTGCGCCCGGCCGATCCGTCCGGGTGTTCCGTCCGTGGACCACCGGTCGGACGTATGTCTTCCGCGTCGCGGAGATCCCCGGACGCCCCGGCTGGTGGAACTCGACGGTGACCGACACGGCCGACGGCACGAGCTTCTCGATCGGCAACCTGTTCGTGCCGCAGCAGGGTGCGCTCATCTCACCCCAGGCGTCGTGGGTCGAGTACTGGAACTGGAACGATTCCACAGCCCAGTGTCTCGATCAGGAGAACAGCGACGCCGTGTACGCACCGCTGAGGCTCGATGGCCTGCTCGTGCCGTACGTGGTGGGCAAGTCCAATCCGCCGTGCTCGGGCGGCTCGGTGACGATCAACCCCGACGGGTCCGCTCGCCTACGCGCCTACCCCGGCACCTGACGGCACCGACACCGGAGCGCCGCATCCCCTCGGGGTGCGGCGCTCCTGTGTGTCAGGGGTCAGGGGCGGGTGAGGCGGCGGCCGAGGCGGCGGCGCAGCGCGGCGGACACCACGGCGACCACGGTGCCGACCGCGACGCCGATGAGGGTCTCGAGCACGCGGTCGGTCAACAGTGCGTCGACCGGGGTCGGGGCCGCGAGGTGCACCATCAGCAGCGCGAGCGGGGTGACGAACACCATCGCGATGCCGTAGTTGCGGCCGATGAACAGCTCCGCGACTCCCTGCAGCACCACGACCAGGGCGATCACGGCGATCGGCGGAAGGTCGAGCGCCAGCACCCCGGCGGCGACGAGCACCCCGAGCAGTGTGCCGACCAGGCGCTGGATGCCGCGGATGATCCGGGCGTTGAGCTGTGCGCCGCTCACGGCCGCGACCGCACCGACCGCCGCCCAGTACCAGTGCGTGCCGCCGAGCAGAAGCCCCGCGATCCCGGCGCCCACGATGGCGACGGCGACCGAGACCGCCATCTCGACCGCGACGGGACCCACGGTGGGGCGCACCTTCGGCGCTCCCTCTCCCGTGGTCCGCGTGGCGACGGCGACGAGCGCGGTGAGGGCCAGGCCGAACAGCACGCTCGCCCCGCCCACCAGCAGCACGGAGCCGAACGAGCCGGCGGTGGCGGGGATGGTCGCGCACGCCCCGGTCGCGAACACCGTGAACAGCGGCCCTGGTGGGTGCCACTGCATCGTGTACGCCAGCAGGGTGACGGCGGCGGCGACGAGCGCCACCACGACCACGCTGACGACCGTCGGGGCGGCCAGGACCGACAGCGCCGTGCCGATCAGCATCGCCGCGAGCAGCACCCCGCCCGCGCTGGCCTGCATGCGGATGCGGTCGCGGAACTCGTCGTGGCGGCCGTAGAGCGCGGCGAAGGCGCCGAAGCTCGCGTAGATGCTGAGGTCGAGCCGGCCGAGCGCCCAGAGCACGAGCAGCGGGACGGCGACGCTCACGGCGGCTCGGATCGCGACGCGGTGGTCGCCGCGGTGCGGGCCGACGCGCAGGACCCCCGTCCACACCCGCCCCTGCGATTCCGCCACCGATCCAGCCTACGTCCGCGCCCGCGGCCCCCGCGCCGTGGGAGGCTGGACGGGTGACCGCCCCGCAACCTCCTCACCGCACGCTGCTCGTCGGTTTCGGCAAGCTCGGCGCGCGGCTCGCCCCGCGGCTGGTGGCGGACGGGGGAGAGGTCGTCGCCCTCCGCCGCAGCGACGGGCCCCTGCCCCAGGGGGTGACCGGCGTCGCGGGTGATCTCGCCGCCCCGCTGCCCGAGCCCCTGCCCGCGGTCGATGCCGTGGTGGTCACGCTGCCGCCGGGCACGGGCGCCTCCGCGTACCCGTCCGTGCTCGCGCACCTCGCCGCGGCCCTGCTCTCCCGGCCCGCGCGCACGGTCTTCGTCTCGTCCACCGGGGTGTTCGACGGTGCGGGCAGCCCGACCCCGCTCACCGAGCGCGACGCCCCGGAGCCGGTCACCGACCGCGGTCGCGGGCTGCGGGAGGGTGAGCGCGCTGCGGTCGACCTCTTCGGCGCCGTGGTCGTGCGGCCCGCGGGCATCTACGGTCCGGGGCGCGACTTCCTGGTGCGCCGCGTGCGTGAGGGGGCACCCGTGAACCCCCGGCGCCGCACGAACCGCATCCACGAGACCGACCTCGTCCGCACGCTCGACCTGCTGCTGCGGATGCCCGAGCCGCCGTCGCTCGTGCACGCGGTGGACGCGGCTCCCGCCCCGCTGGGCGACGTCGTGGCGTTCCTCGCCGCGCGCCTCGGGCTGCCGGTGCCGCCCGACGACGGCGGCAGCGTGAACGGTTTCGTCTACGACGGCGCTCTGCTTCGTTCGCTGCTCGGCCACCTGGACTACCCGTCGTTCGAGGACGGCTACGCCGACATGCTCGAGCGCGGCGCCTGACCCCCGCCAGATCGGGGCTCTGGGGTGTGGACCGGCCGGGAGGCCGACCCCAGGACGCGCCAGGGTGACCGTCTGGTGCTAGCACAGAACGGTCACCACCCGCCGTGATCGAGCGATCTCCGTGCGCTCGGATTGACTTGTCTGACGTCTGATATCTAGCGTCGGAGTGTCCGAGCTATGCACCAGCAACAAAGGAGTTCCTCATGGCTTTCCCCTACCCCGATAAGGGAACGCGCGCCCGCCTGCGCACCATGACCCTCGCCGCGGCCACCGCGGTGAGCGTCATGACTCTCGCCTCCTGCGCCGGCACGAGCCCCGACTCCGATGCATCAGCAGGAGACGGCGAGCTCAGCGGCGACGTGGTCTTCTGGCACAGCTTCACGCAGGGCCCGCGCGCCGAGTACATGGAGCGGATGGCCGAGGAGTTCGAGGCCGAGCACCCCGACGTCGACATCACCATCGAGACCTTCAGCTGGGGCGAGTTCCAGACCAAGTGGACCACCGGCCTCGCGGCCGGGCAGGTGCCCGACCTGTCGACCGCCCAGCCCAACCAGGTCGTGCAGATGATCGACGTGGGCGCTCTCGCCCCGGTCGACGACGTGATCGACGCGATCGGGCGCGACCGGTTCACCGAGGCGGCGCTCGGCGAAGGCACCCTCGACGGTGTCTCCTACTCGCTGCCGATCTACTCGCACGCCCAGGTCATGTGGTACCGCGCCGACCTGCTCGAAGCGGCTGGCCTCGACGTCCCGGAGACCTGGGACGAGCTGAAGGAGGCGGCCGTCGCGCTCACCACCGGTCCCGACCAGTACGGGCTCGCGGTCCCGATGGGCACGAACGACCTGATGGGCACGCGCTTCCTCAACTTCTACCTGCAGTCGGCGGGCGAGAGCCTGCTGAACGAGGACGGCCGCGCCAACCTCACCTCCGACGCGGCCATCGACGGCATCGAGTACTGGGTCGACATGTACGAGAAGACCTCGCCGGAGGGCAGCGTCAACTACAACGTGCTCGACCAGGCGACGCTGTTCTACCAGGGCAAGACCGCGTTCGACTTCAACTCCGGGTTCCAGATCTCCGGCGTCGTCGGCACCTCGCCGCAGCTGGAGTCGGTGATCAAGGCCGCCCCCCTGCCGCGCCTGAAGGCCGGTGACGAGGTGTACGGCGGAGAGACCTCCAACATCGCCACCGTCGTCTGGGAGAAGAGCGACGTGCAGGAGGAGGCGAAGGCGTTCCTGGAGTTCCTCTACCGCGACGAGGACTACATCGACTTCCTCCACTCGGTGCCGGGCGGCATGCTGCCGTCCCTGCAGGACATCGCGGAGAACGAGGCCTACCTCGACGACGAGACCCTGCAGCGGCACGCCGACAGCGTCGCCGTGATCAGCGAGGCCGTGCCGGCCGGGACCGCCATCGGCATGGAGACGGGTCCGCTCGTGCAGTCCGGCATCCTCACCAGCCAGGCCGTCATCGAGAAGATGCTGCAGGACATCGTCCTCAACGGCACCGACGTCGAGACCGCGGCGAAGGCGGCGGAGGATCAGCTCAACCAGCTGTTCGTCTCGTCCGGTGTTTCGTTCTGAGCCCCGCCCCGGGTCCGGTCGCCCCGCGCGACCGGACCCCGGGTCCCCCGTGATCATGCGCTCCCGCCGCACCGTCCATCTCACCGGCGTGCTGTTCGTCGCGCCGTCGCTGCTGATCGTCGTCCTGCTGCTCTTCTACCCGGTGGTGTCGAGCGTCGTCTACAGCTTCACCAACCGCCACCTGCTGCGCCCCGCCGTCGACTTCGTCGGCATCGACAACTTCGTCGCCGTGCTGCAGAGCGAGCAGTTCTGGAACGCCTTCCGGGTGTCGTTGCTGTGGACCGTCGCGTCGATCGCCGGGCAGCTCCTCGTGGGGTTCGTCGCCGCGATCGCCCTCAACCGCATCCGCCACCTCACCGGCCTGTTCCGCACGCTGCTGATCATCCCGTGGGCGTTCCCGGCCATCGTGATCGCGTTCGGCTGGCGCTGGATCCTCAACGACGTGTACGGCTTCCTGCCCAACCTGCTCACGCGGCTCGGCCTCACCGCGCAGAACGTGAGCTTCCTGTCGAACCCCGACGCGGTGATGCTGACCGTGCTCGCCATCAACATCTGGTTCGGGGCGCCCCTGTTCATGGTGAACATCCTCGCGGCGCTCAAGACCGTGCCGGCGGAGCAGTTCGAGGCCGCCACCGTCGACGGCGCGAACGCCTGGCAGCGGTTCGCGTTCATCACCCTCCCGCACGTGAAGAAGGTGGTCGGACTGCTCGTGATCCTCCGCAGCATCTGGGTGTTCAACAACTTCGAGCTGCTGTTCCTGCTCACCGGCGGCGGCCCCGCCGGGCTCACCGAGACCCTGCCGATCTTCGCGTACCGCACCGGCTGGGGGCTGCAGCAGCTCGGCGTCGCCTCCGCCATCACCGTGCTGCTGCTCGTGTTCCTGCTGCTCCTCGGAGGCCTGGCCTTCCGACTGCTCAACCGCTGGGACCGGAAGGACGCCTGATGTCGACGAGAACCCTGCGGCGCCTGTCCGCCGCCCCCGCCTATCTGTTCCTCACCGTGCTCGCGGTCGTGTCGGTGTTCCCGCTCGTGTGGATCATCACATCGAGCTTCAAGAGCTCGGGGGAGCTGGCCACCGACCCGATCGGCTTCTGGCCCGACTCGTTCACGATCGACCACTACACCCGCGTGCTGTTCGACCTGGGCATCCTGAACAACCTCGGCAACAGCCTGTTCATCGCCCTGTCGACCACCGTCGTCACGATCGCGGTGAGCTCGACGTGCGCCTACGGCATCGTGCGCTTCTTCCCGCGCGTCGGGCAGAAGCTCACGCAGATACTCATCAGCACCTACATGTTCCCGCCGATCCTGCTGGCGGTGCCGTACACGCTGATCATGATCTCGCTCGGCCTGATCAACACGTATGCCGGGCTCGTGCTCGCCTACCTCTCCTTCTCGATCCCGTACGCGGTGTGGATGCTGACCGCGTTCTACCAGACCGTCCCGGTCGAGATCGAGGAGGCCGCGCAGGTCGACGGCGCCGGAAGGTTCCGCGTGTTCGCGACCATCGCGACGCCCATCGTCGCGCCCGGCATCGTCGCCACCGCGATCTACACGTTCATCAACTCGTTCAACGAGTTCCTGTTCGCGCTGCTGTTCATCAACAGCAGCGACCGCATGCCCATCACGGTCGCCCTGTACTCCCTCAGCGGCTCCGAGGTGCTCGACTGGGGCGCCATGCTCGCGGCGTCCGTGGTCGTGGTCGTGCCGTCCGTCGTCTTCTTCCTCGTCATCCAACGCCACATCGCCGCCGGGCTCTCGGAGGGGTCCGTCAAATGAACACATCCGTCGCATCGTCCACCGCCCGCCCCGAGCCCCGCGAGGAGGTGCGCTACGGCCTGGTCGGCTCCGGCTACTTCGGGCTCGCGCTCGGTCGGGGCTTCGACCGCCTGCCGGGCGCCTCGATCACCCGCGTCTTCGACCCGGAGAACGCCGCCGGGGCCGTGCGGGAGTTCGGCGCGGTCGCCACCACGAGCATCGAGGAGCTGTGCCGGAGCGACGACGTGGACGCGGTGATCGTCGCGTCGCCGAACTGGGCGCACCGCGAGGCCGTGGTCGCGGCGGCGGAGGCCGGCAAGCCGATCTTCTGCGAGAAGCCGATGGCGCTGTCGTTCGAGGACTGCTCGGCGATGGTCGACGCGGCGGACGCGGCCGGGGTGCTGCTCATGTCGGGTCACGTGATGAACTTCATGAACGGCGTGCGCCGGGTCAAGCGGCTCGTCGCCGACGGGGTGCTGGGGGACATCGTGTACTGCCGCGCCGCGCGGAACGGGTGGGAGGAGCCGCAGCCGTCCATCTCGTGGAAGAAGCGGCGCGAGCTGTCGGGCGGACACCTCTACCACCACATCCACGAGCTCGACGTGGTGCAGTTCCTCCTGGGCGTCCCCGAGACGGCGACCATGGTGGGCGGCAACGTGGCGCACCGCGGCGAGCAGTTCGGCGACGAGGACGATCTGCTCCTCATCACGCTCGAGTTCCCCGGCGGGGCGTTCGCCACGCTGGAGTACGGCTCCGCGTTCCGCTGGCCCGAGCACTACCTGCTGGTGCAGGGCACGCTCGGCGCCGCCCGCATCGACATGACCGACACGGGTGTGACGGTGCGGCACTCCGGCCGGGAGGAGCGCTTCCTGCTGCACCGCAGCGAGGAGGAGGACGCACAGCGCACGGCGATCTACGCCTCCAGCTCGACCGACGGCGGCATCATGTACGGCAACCCGGAGACCACGCCGCCGCTGTGGTTGAGCGGCATCGTCGAGGAGGAGACCGCATACTTCCACGGGCTGCTCACCGGTGCCGCAACGGAGCCCGAGTTCGCCGCGCTCACCGACGGCTCCGCGGCGCGGTCGTCGATCGCCACCGCCGACGCCCTCACGCTGTCGCTCGCCCAGGACCGCAAGGTGCGCATCGCCGAGATCCTGGAGGGCGCCCGTGCGCACGCCTGACCTGCCAGGCCGATACGATCGCGACATCGAGGTGGGGTCGGCGGCGTGACGGAGTCGACCTGGTCGTCGCTCGGAGCGGCTGCCGCGGAAAGGGTGACGGTGGGAGCGATCCGGCTCAGCGTGCTGCACGCCGAGGCGTTCCGTTTCCCCGCTCCCTGGACGTTCCCGCCGTCGGAGCTGCCGTACTCGATCCTGCGGCTGGTCCACTCCGGCACGGGGGAGATCGCGTTCGACGGGGCGCGGCACAGCGTGTCCGCCGGTGACCTGGTGTTCATCCACGAGGGTGCCGTGCTGAGCTGCCGTGCCACGTCGTCGGACTTCGTGTTCGGCTCGATCCGGTTCTCCGCCTCGCTCGACGCGCAGGGCAGCGTCGCGGTCGGCATCGCGGTGCCGGCGGTGTCGGACGCGGGGGCGCACCCCGTCGTGCGCGCGAACTTCGACGCCGTGATCGACGCGTGGGAGGGGGCGTCCGCGGGCCGGGCGCTGCTCGCCTCGGGTCACCTGGCCGTCGTGCTCGGCACCACGGCCGAGTTGATGGCCGACCGGGGGGTGACGGTCGCGCCCCCGTCGCGTCGCCGCGGGGTGCGGGCGCCCGTCCGCGCCAGGGATCCGCGCATCGCCCGCGTGGTCGACCACCTGCTGCTGGACGTGCGCCGCACGCCCGACGTCGCGACCCTGTGCGCGCTGGCCCACATGAGCGAGTCCACGCTGCGCCGCACGTTCAAGGAGCAGACCGGGAAGACGATCGTCGCGTTCCTGCGCGAGGCGCGCATCTCGATCGCCGCGCGGCGGCTCGCGTTCGGCGACGACCCCATCGCGCGCATCGCGGAAGACGTCGGCCTGCCCGACGCGAACTACTTCTCCCGCAGTTTCCGCGAGGTGCTGCGGGTCACCCCGACCGAGTATCGCCGCCTGACCGCGCAGACCTGATCCCGCCCGCGCGACGCGAATTAGCCTGGGGTGATGACGAGCTCGAGCGCCCGTGCGGCGGTGGACGTGGTCGACTGGCGGCGGCGGGTGTTCGCCCTGTACGAGGCCGTGCGCCGCGCGGACTCCCCGGAGGAGGCGCACGAGCTGTGGCGCATCGAACGCGATGAGCTGATGCTGCACCACCCGGCCACCCCGCTGCTGCCGGAGGATCGGGTGCTGTTCGAGGGGCTGCCGATCGCGCCGTACGACCCGCAGTGGCGGTTCGCACTGCCGATCCTGGAGGCGGAGCCGGCGGCGTTCGAGTTCGCGACGGGTACCGACGGCCTGGTGCCGTTCGAGCGCGTCGGTGTGGTCGAGGTCCCCGACGCCGGAACCCTCGACGTGTGGCGGCTGCGCTCGTACGGCGGCGGGCTGTTCGTGCCGGTGCGCGATGCATCAGCCGGGCATCCGGGCGGCACGTACGGCGGTGGGCGCTACCTGCTCGACACGATCAAGGGTGCCGACCTGGGCGGGGACGCCGCGCGCGGCACGATCGTGCTCGACTTCAACTTCGCGTACAACCCCTCGTGCGCGTACGACCCGGCGTGGGCCTGCCCGCTCGCACCTCCGGGGAACGTGCTGCCCGTGGCCGTTCCCGTGGGGGAGCGGTACGACGGGGCATAGACCGCGCCCGCGTCAGCCGAGGAACAGCGGCACGAACGAGCCGATCAGCCCGAGCACCCCGACCGCGGTGAACACGATCCCGAGCGTGCGCACGACGCGCCGGGCGTGCGGCGGTTCGCCCACCCGTGCCCTGGCGGGGTTGTGGCTGCTGACGACGCCCGTGGTGAAGCCGTCGTCCGCGGTCGAGGATTCGCCGTGGCGCAGTGGTCGCTCGTGGAAGTCGCCGCCCGCGAACCACCGGGCGATCGTGGCGCCGTCGCGTTCGATGATCGCGATGTCGACCGGGAGCCACGGGCCCTCGGCCAGCCGCATGAGCAGGGCGATCAGCAGCAGCGGCACCCCCACGCCGAGCCCGATCCAGGACAGCACCTCGCCGACGAGGGCGAGGGTGTCGACGGGCGGCATGATCCCATCGTAGGGACGCCGGACCGCGGGAGCGTGCGCGCCGCGGTCAGCTCACGTTGTCCCTGAGCCACGGCAGCGGGTCGATCGCGACCGTGTTGATGTGCACCTCGAAGTGCAGGCACGAGCCGAACACGTAGCCGGTCGAGCCGACGTCGCCGAGGTACTGGCCGGCCTCGACGCAGTCACCGACCTCGACGGCGCGCGTGCCGTTCTTCATGTGCGAGTACACGGTGCTGACCGCCTGGCCGTTCACGATGCTCTCGACCTGGATCGTGACGCCGTAGCCCTGATAGCTCTCCGTGGAGCGCGAGACGCAGCCCTTCATGGCGGCGTTGATGGGGGTGCCGATGCCGGCGGCGAAGTCTTGACCCAGGTGCGACCGGCCCGGTCGGGCGGCCCCGAAGCCATCGGTGAACGAGTACGAGCCGTCGGCCATCGGCATCACGACGCGGTCGGCGATCGGGATGTCCATCGCGCTGCTGAGCGGCATGCCCGCGGCGATCGCGGCTGCGGCCGCACGGGCGTGGGTCTCCTTGATCTCCTCCGGCGTGGTCGCCGCGAAGGAGCCGCGCGCCGAGATGGTGGCGCGGATGGCGTCGGTGGCCGTGTACGACTGGGCGGCGTCCTTCAGCGCTGCCGCACCGGCGACGGTCGCCACGGCGTGGTCGCCCCCGGGGGCGAGCACCGGGAGGGCGGCCCCGGTGACCATGACGCCGACGGCGAGGACGGCACCGAGCGCCTTGATCTTCGATGCGCCCCGGCCCCGCGGGCGGTCCGTCAGCCGCGGACGCCGCGAGACCCGCGGGATCCGCGGGGTGCGGGCGGTGCGGGATCCGGTCGGTGCGGGGGTGGTC
>NZ_SSDM01000276.1:0-675 GCF_004794375.1 Microbacterium sp. K35
TCAGGGCTGCGCGGGCGTGCTCACCGGCGCGCACGACCGCGCAGCCCTGAGCGGCGCGGGAGCCCACGCCGTGCTCGCCGACGTCACCGCCCTGCGCGGCGCGCTCGCCCAGCGCGACCTGCTGCCCACCGTCTCCGCGCGCTGAGCATCCGGCCATGGGAACCGTGCTGATCCGCCCGCCCGGTCACCGGAGGGACGTCGCCCTGCGCCCCGCCGCCACCGCCATGGTGTGGATCGGCGACGGGCACCCGCACGAGACCATCGCGGTGCCCGGCGTCGCCCTCGGCGACCACGACGTGCTGGTCGCTGTCGAGATGTCGACCATCTGCGGCTCCGACGTGCACACCGTGCAAGGGCGGCGCGCGGCCCCCACGCCGCTCGTGCTCGGGCACGAGAGCGTGGGGCGGGTCATCGCGCTCGGTGACGCCGGAGCGGACGCGACCGACGGGGCCCCGCTGCGTCTCGGCGACCGCGTGGTGTGGTCGGTCACGGTGTCGTGCGGCACGTGCGACCGCTGCCGCCGCGGGCTCACCCAGAAGTGCCGCGACCTGGGCAAGTACGGCCACGACAGGGTGGGCGTGCACGGCGACCTCACCGGCGCGTTCGCCAGCCACGTGCAGCTGCGCGCGGGGACGGCGGTCGCGCGGGTGCACGTGGCTAGATCGGAAGAGCGTC
>NZ_SSDM01000277.1:0-18110 GCF_004794375.1 Microbacterium sp. K35
CGCCCGCTGAGCGCGGCCGAGCGGCGCAGCGTCGCCGGCTGGACGGCGGAACGGCACTCGATGGCCGCGGTGGCCGGCCGCGTCGTCGACGTGATCGAGTCGGTCGGCCAGACGAGGGACGGACGCTGAGATGCGCGCGCGGCTGAACGCGATCGCCGGCTGGATCATCCGGCACCGCTCCCGACTGCCCCGCTGGGCCAATCGCGCCCTCGACTCGGCGGCGCGCGACCCGGACGGCCTGATCGGTCGGCTGGCGCATCGCGCGCTCGGCGGCGGCGATGCCCCGGTGGCCGACGTGCCGGATGCCGGGGTGCGGGTCTTCATCGGCCCGACGAACTACTCGGGCCAGGGGTATCGCTGGGCGCGCGCCCTGGAGCAGGCGGACCCGGAGATCGCCGCCCGCAACATGGAGGAGGTCTTGCCCGGCGGGCTCTCCTTCCCCGCGGACGTCCCGGTCCCCATCTCCTCCACCTCGTCCACCGAGTGGCAGCAGTCGGAGTGGGAGGCCGTCAGCCGGTTCTCGCACGTGCTGATCGAGGCGGAGCGCCCGCTGTTCGGCCGCCTGTTCGACCGGCAGGTCCGCGCGGAGGTCGCGGCGCTGGAGGAGGCGGGGGTGTCCGTCGCGTACCTGTGCCACGGCACCGACATCCGCAGCCCCCGCGACCATGCGCTGCGCACCCCGTGGTCGCCGTACCCCGACGATCCGCGCACCGCCGTGCTGCAGGCCGATGCGGACGCCAACCTCGCACTGCTGACGGAACTGCGTCGCCCGACGTTCGTGTCCACACCCGACCTGCTGCACGATGTTCCGTGGGCGACGTGGTGTCCCGTGGTCGTCGACACCGCGCGGTTCCGGGCGCGGCGCCCCGCCATGGACCGCGACCGGGTGCGGGTGATCCACTCCTCCACCTCCGTCGTGCAGAAGGGCAGTCACCTGATCGAGCCCGCCCTCGCCACCCTCATCGCGAGCGGTGACATCGACTACGAGCTCGTGACCGGCGTCGCCGCCGACCGGATGCCCGAGGTGCTGAGCGACGCCGACATCGTGCTCGACCAGTTCCGCGCCGGCTCCTACGGAGTCGCGGCCTGCGAGGCCATGGCGACGGGTCGCGTGGTGGTCGGACACGTGCTGCCCGAGGTGCGCCGCGCCATCGAGGCGGAGGTGGGACTGCCGCTGCCGATCGTCGAGGCCACGCCGGACACCCTCGGCGAGGTGGTCGCCGGACTGATCTCCGACCGTGAGGCAGCGGCCGCCGCAGCCGCGGCGGGGCCGGTGTTCGTCGAGGCCGTGCACTCCGGGCGCCGGAGCGCCGCGGTCCTGCTCGACGGCTGGATCCGCGCCTCAGGCTGACGCGACCGCCTCTCGCGTGCGGCGGCGCGCGTCCCGGTCGTCCTTCCAGCGGCGCATGCGCTTCTCCAGCGTGCGCTCGACGAACGTGTGGAGGGCCCATGCGGCCACCAGGTCGACCACGAACAGGGCGGCGAACCAGAGCAGGTTGCTCCACGACGCGGGCTGGTAGCCGAAGACGCGCAGCGCCACGTAGATGAACGTCGCGTGCACGAGGTAGAAGGCGAAGGACCACTCACCCAGCCGCACCTGCCACTTCGACGCGAACCACAGCCGTCCGCCGCGCAGTGCATGCACGGCGAGCGAGACGATCGCGATGCCGCACGCGACCGTGAACAGCTCGTTGAGCATGCCACTGATCGCCGGGGTCACGCTCCAGGTCGGGATGAACCGCCCGGAGGCGTAGTGCGCCAGAATCACCGCCACGGGAGCGGCGACGCCGATGAGCGGGTGGATGCGCGGTCGCCAGCCGGAGCGGATGGCCCATGCGAGCGCCATGCCCAGCACGAACTCCGGAAGCCGCTGCACGGGCACCGGGAGCGCGGCGAGTCCGAGGTCCGGGGCGAACAGGACCACCGCGCGGTACACGAACGCGTAGGCGACGACACCGACCGCCAGCAGCAGGGCCCCGCGCTTGGCCATCGGCACCAGGACCCGGGAGATCCACGGGTGCAGCGCATAGAAGAAGGCCTCGCAGGTGAGCGTCCACGCGGCCGGGTTGCCGGAGAAGAGGATGGCGGGGTTGGACCACCAGGCCTGGATCACGACGACCGACAGCAGGAGGATGCCGAGGTCGAACGGCTTCAGAAAGCTCCCCTCCGGAACCGGCGCCAACGTGTAGAACACGGGGATCGCGATCAGGAGCGCCACCATGTGCGATGGCCAGATGCGTGCGAAGCGACGCCAGTAGAACGTCGAGGTGGGCACGTTCGGCCGCGCCGACCACGTGAGCACGAAACCGGAGAGCACGAAGAAGAACGTCACGCCGAGATAGCCGTTCAGCAGCACCGACTGCACCGAACCCGGCAGGGGTGCGAACACATTCATGTGGTACAGGAAGACCGCGAACGCTGCCCACCAGCGCAGCCCGGTGAGCGAGTCCAGCCGCTGCGTGGGCTGAGCGAGGGTGGAGGCGGAGTGCACGCGACGAGACTCTCTGATCGAGGACAGGGCTCCGGAAAGGATACAGTGCCGCCCCCGCGCCCCGTCCGTCCGCAGCACCCGCGATAGGATCGACGACATGCCGTCGCCCGACGTGGACGTGGTCATCCCCGTGCACACGCCCGCTCGTCCCATCCGCCGCGCGGTCTCCTCCGTGCTCGACACGACCGCCGCCGTGCGGGTCACCGTGGTCGCGCACAACACCGATCCCGAGGCGATCTCCGCCAACCTCGGCGACCTGGGCACGCGGCCCGAGGTGCGCGTCGTGTCCCTGCAGGACGGCATCCCCTCCCCCGCCGGACCGATGAACCACGGCATCGCGCTGGCCGAGGCGCCGTACTTCTCGGTCATGGGCTCGGACGACGAGCTGGAGCCGGGGGCACTCGACTCCTGGCTCGCCGTCGCCCGCTCGACCGGCGCGACCACCGTCATCCCGCGCGTGCGGGTGGACGAGGCGGCAGAGCCGACACCGCCGCGACGTCGCGGACGCGTGCGGGAGCTCGACGTCGATAAGGACCGCCTCAGCTACCGCTGCATGCCACTCGGCCTCATCGACCGGACGCGCTTCCCCGACCTGCGCTTCACCCCGGGCCTCGAGTCCGGCGAGGACCTCGAGTTCACCGCGGAGCTGTGGTTCACCGGCGCGCACATCGCCTACGACCGTACGGGCCCGGCGTACGTCGGCCACGACGATGCGGTCGACCGTGTGACCCGCACCGTCCGACCCCTGTCGGCCGACTTCGCGTTCCTCGACATCGTCGCCGCCAAGCCCTGGTACCGGGCTGCCTCGCGCTCGGCGCGCCGGGGGTTCGGCGTGAAGAACCTCCGCGTGCACCTCATGGATGCCGTCGCCTCCCGGCTGGACGCCCCGGGCGGGATCGCCGCCTACCGCGCCGAGCTGCTCGACACCGCCGCGGCGATCGAGCGGATGTCCCCTGGCGCGACCGCGCTGCTGTGCCGCGCGGACCGGAAGGTGCTCCGTGAGCTCGAGACGAGCGCGCCGTCGGCCGACCGGATCCGCGCCCTCCTCTCGGCCCGCTGGGGCGGCGGGCTCGATGCGCGGCTCACGGCGAACCCGTTCCTCGCCCTGCACCGGCACGCCCCGTACCGGACCCTGCACGACATGATGGCGTAGGCCTCCGCGGTAGCATCGATCCGGTATGGAATCCCCACTTGTCGACGTCACGATCGCCGTCCACTCCGCCACCCGGCCCATCGCGCGCGCCGTCGCCTCGGTCATCGAAGGCACGACCGCTCCGGTGCGCGTGAACGTGGTGGCACACAACATCGACCAGGAGATCATCCGCACGAACCTCGGCACCTGGTCGGAACACCCGGCCGTCCGGCTGCTCTCCCTCCGCGACGGCATCCCGTCGCCCGCCGGCCCGATGAACCTCGGGATGGCGGCGGCGACGGCACGCTTCCACACCCTGCTCGGCTCCGACGACGAGTTCGCCCCTGGCGCGATCGACTCGTGGCTGGCGCTGCAGCGCGCGACGGATGCCGACGTCGTGATCGGTCGCATCCGCCTGGTGACCGGAGGCCCCGACCCGTACCCGCCCGTGCGCCGCGGACGCCGCACGACCGGCCTGAGCGCCGACCGCGACCGCCTGCACTACCGCAGCGCGCCCCTCGGCCTCATCGACCGCGAGCGCTTCGGCGACCTGCGCTTCACCGAGGGCCTCACGTCCGGCGAGGACCTGCCGTACACCTCTGAGCTGTGGATCACGGCGACGAGCATCGCCTACGACCTCTACGGCCCCCCGTACGTGGGCCACGACGACGCGGACGACCGCGTCACCTCCGCTCCGCGCGACGTGGCGGCCGACTTCGCGTTCCTCCGCGTGATCGAGGAGGCGGACTGGTTCGCGGCCGCCTCGACCGCCGACCGCCGCGCCCTGGCCGTCAAGCTGCTCCGCATCCACTTCTTCGACGCCGTGGCCGCGCGCCTGGAGACCCCGGGCATCGCCGCGGTCGCCGCCGAGCTCCTCGCCGTGGTCGACCGCGTCAGCGCCTGGGCCCCCGGAGTGCTGTCGGTGCTGTCGATCGCCGACCGCCGGGTCATGGACGAGCTGCGCCGCGGGGCGCCCGATCCCGAGCGCACTCGCGCGCTGCTCGGTCGTCGGTGGATCTACCTCTCCCCCGCCGCTCAGCTCCCCCGGAACCCATTCCTGGCGCTGCACCGGCACGCCCCCTTCCGCACGCTCGCCGCGGGCGCCCGATCGCAGCGGGTGGGGCAGCTGTGACCGCGTCGCCCCTGGTCGACGTCACGATCGCCGTCCACTCCGCCACCCGACCGATCCGTCGTGCGGTGGCTTCGGTGCTCGACGCCACCGCCGCTCCGGTGCGCGTGCTGGTGGTGGCGCACAACATCGATCCCGCCGTGATCCGCGGCAACCTCGGCGAGTACGCGGAGGACGAGCGCGTGGTCCTGCTCGAGCTGCAGGACGGCATCCGCTCGCCGGCCGGACCGATGAACCTCGGCTTCGCGTCGTCCACCGCCCCGTTCATCGCGCTGCTCGGCTCCGACGACGAGTTCGCGCCCGGCGCGCTGGACTCCTGGCTGCGCATCCAGCGCGAGACCGGGGCGAGCGCGGTGATCCCGAAGATCACGCTCGTCGGGCGCCACAACAACCCGCTTCCTCCCGTGCGGAACGGACGTCGATCGCGGCGGCTCGACGCCGCGAAGGACCGCCTCTCCTACCGCAGCGCGCCGCTCGGCCTCATCGACCGCGAACGGTTCGGCCATCTGCGCTTCACCGAGGGCCTGTCGTCCGGAGAGGACATCGCCCTGACCGGAGAGCTGTGGTTCCGCGGGCGCGACCTCGCCGTCGACATCGACGGTCCCGCGTACGTCGGGCACGAGGACGAGGGCGACCGCGTCACGTTCACGGCACGCCCGGTGCGCGAGGACTTCGCCTTCCTCGACGGCCTCGAAGCCGCGCCCTGGTTCCGCGCCCTCGGCCGCCGCGCCCGCACCGCAGCGGTCGTCAAGCTGCTGCGCATCCAGTTCCTCAGCGCGATCGGCGTCCGTGCGACGACGACGCCGGAGCTGGTCACGCACCAGGCCGAGCTGCGGGAGACCCTGGACCGACTCGTGGCCCTGGCCCCCGGGGCCCTGCGGCTGCTGTCGCGGGTCGACCACCGCATCATCGACGAGACCTTCTCGGCGGCGCCCGACGTGGAGCGGATCCGCATCCTCGCGAACGACCGCTGGAACCAGCGGTCACTGGGGGCGCTGCTCACGCCCAACCCGCTGTTCTCCCTGCACCCGCAGGCGATGGCGCGGCTGTTCTACGCCGCGAACCGCACCGACCGGATCGTGTGACCGACCCGGTCGGGCGGCGGAGTCACGCCCGGCGCTCGAGCTCTCCGGAGAGTCCGGCCAGCAGCACCTGCTCGGCGAACGCGGGCAGCGAGGAGGCGACCTCCACGAAGGTGCCCTGCGCGGCGATCACGCCCTCGTCCATGTAGCAGATCCGGTCGTAGTCCTTGATGGTCGACAGGCGGTGCGCCACCGAGATCAGCGTGACCTCGCCCTGCAGCGACCGGATCGCCTTGGTGACCTCGTCCTCGGTCTTCGTGTCGAGAGAGCTCGTGGCCTCGTCGAGCACCAGCACCAGCGGATCGGTGTACAGCGCGCGGGCGATGCCCAGACGCTGCTGCTGACCACCGGACAGGGACACGCCCCGCTCGCCGATGCGCTCGTCGATGCCGTTCGCCCGCGACGCGACGAGCGAGCTGAGCTGCGCGCGCTCCAGGGCGTACTCCACGCGGTCCCGGTCGATCTCATCCGTCCAGGTCAGGGCGACGTTCTGCGCGATCGAGGCGTCGAACAGCGCCACCCGCTGCGGCACGTAGCCGACGCGCCCGCGCCACTGACGGAGCACGCTCGAGAGCGGGTGCCCGTCGATCTCGATGTCGCCGGTCGTGGCCTGGCTGAGGCCGAGGAGCAGGTCGATCAGCGTCGACTTGCCGGCTCCGGACGGCCCGACGATGCCCAGCGAGCTGCCGAGGGGGATGTCGAGCGAGAGCCCGCGGATGACGTCCTCGTCGGCTCCCGGGTACCGGAAGTGCACGTCCGACAGGCTGAGCAGCCGAGGGTTCTCCGCCAGCTCCGCGGTGTCGGCGGGCGTCTGCGACACCTCCATGTCCTTCTCTGCGGCGGTGAGGTCACCGATGACGTCCTGTGCCGAGGGGATGCTCGCGACACCCTGCACGATGCCACCCTGGATGCCGCTGATCGCCGGGATCAGGCGGAAGCCGGTCGCGGTGAACAGTGCGACGGACGACAACGCGGCCGCCAGACCGCCCTGCCAGTACGAGACGCCGCCGATGATCACGACGCCGCCGATGAGGGCGGACTCGAACGCGAACGACGGGACGACACCGAGGAACGACGCGTTCGCCCTGGCGCGGACCGAGTGGTGGCGGCTGTCCGTCACCAGCTGTGCGACGTCGGCGAGCCGGTTGCGGAGGCTGAGCTCCTTCAGCGCTTCCATCATCTCGGTCATCAGGATCGCGACGCGGTAGCTGTAGTTGCGGTTGACGGTGGCGGCCTCCAGCGAGCGCTTCGTCACCACCTGGTGCACGATGAGCGCCACGAGGATCAGGTACACCATGGCGATGAGCGCGGTGATCGGGTCGACCACCAGCAGCACGACGATGATCAGCACGAACGTGAAGATCGAGCTCGGGACGCGCATGAGCGGCAGCAGGAAGCCCGACATCGTGTTCGCGATGCCGCCGTCCGCGATGCGCGTGATCTCGGCGACCGTGCGCTTCGAGCGCTCCTCCCAGCTGGAGTTGATGTACGCCTTGAACATCCGGTCGCCGATCTCGAGCTCGTAGCGCGCGAACCGGCGCGTCGCGAACCAGTGCAGCGTGACCGAGAGCACCGACTTCAGGATGATGAGCGCGCAGGCGCCGAGCACCAGAAGCGGCGTCATGTCGGGTGAGACCTCGCCGATCAGCGGGAGCCGCAGCGCCCCGCCGGTCAGTGCCGGGCCGATGATCACGGCCAGCAGCGACATCGCCACCACGTCGAGTGCGGTGATGAGCGTCGTGGCGATCATGTACCCGACGAAGTACCGCTGCGCGCCGGTCGGCAGCAGCGGGAGGAGATCCTTGAGGACCGGCCAAATGCGTTTCATGTTCTCGCGTTCAGAGGGCGACGGATGCGCCGTTGGCGGCGGAGGAGAGAGCGCCCTCGACGACCTCGAGCGTGCGCAGGCCCTGCTCCATCGTGACGACGTCGTTCGGCTTGCCGAGGACGGCGTCGCGGAAGGCTTCGTGCTCGACCCGCAGCGGCTCGCGCTTGGCGAAGGAGTACCGGGTGATATCGCCCTCGGACACGCCGCGGAACGCGAGCATCGACTCCCACTCGAGCGGGATGGTGCCGTTGGCGTAGAACGTCAGGTCACCGGTGGCGGTGTCGGCGATGAAGGTGCCGCGGTCGCCCGTCACGACCGTGATGCGCTCCTTCATGGGCGAGAGCCAGTTGACGAGGTGGTTGACGATCACGCCGTTGCCGAGCCGGCCGGTGACCGTGATCATATCCTCGTAGTCGCGTCCGCTCTTGTGCGCGGTCTGCGCGAACACCGTGGTGTACTCGCTCTGCGCGACCCAGCTCGTGAGGTCGATGTCGTGGGAGGCGAGGTCCTTCGCCACGCCCACGTCGGCGATCCGGGCGGGGAACGTGCTCTGGCGGCGGGTGGCGATCTGGTACACGTCGCCGAGCTCGCCCGCCTCGATCCGACGGCGCATCTCCTGCACAGCCGGGTTGAAGCGCTCGACGTGCCCCACGGCGCCGACGAGACCCTTCGCGGCGAAGGCGTCGGTCATGCGGCGGCCGGCCTCGACGGAATGTGCGATCGGCTTCTCGACGAGGGTGTGCACCCCGGCGTCGGCCAGCTTGAGCGCCGCGTCCTCGTGGAACGCGGTCGGCACGGCGACCACGGCGATGTCGATACCGGCGGCGATGAGCGCCTCGATGTCGGGGAGGATCTCGAGCTCGCCCGCGACCTTGTGCGGGTCACCGCCCGGGTCGGCGATCGCGACCAGGTCGATGCCCTCCACGTCACGCAGCACGCGGGCATGGTTGCGGCCCATCATCCCGACGCCGAGCAGTCCGGCGCGCAGATTCGCCGCCATCAGGCGCCTGCCCCCGCGACGGCGTTCACCGCGGTGACGATGCGCTCGAGGTCGTCCTGGCTGAGCGACGGGTGCACCGGCAGCGAGGCGACCTCGCGGGCGGCACGCTCGGTCTCGGGGAGGTCGAGGCCCGGGGCGAAGCGCGTGAGCGAGGGCAGCCGGTGGTTCGGGATCGGGTAGTACACGCCGGCGCCGACGTTGTGCTCGTTCTTGAGCGCCGCCACGAAGCCGTCGCGGTCCTCCGGCACCCGGACGGTGTACTGGTGGTACACGTGCACGGCACCGTCGGCGACCGGGGGCACGACCACGCCGCGCAGGTTCGCGTCCAGGAAGGCCGCGTTCTGCTGACGGGTCTTCGTCCAGGCGTCGACCTTGTGCAGCTGCACCCGGCCGATCGCGGCGTGGATGTCGGTCATGCGGGCGTTGAAGCCGATGATCTCGTTCTCGTACTGCCGCTCCATGCCCTGGTTGCGCAGGAGCTTGACCTGACGGGCGATCTCGTCCGTGGCCGTGGTGACCATGCCGCCTTCGCCGCTGGTCATGTTCTTGGTCGGGTAGAGGCTGAACATCGCGAAGTCGCCGAACGAGCCGACCGGGCGGCCGTCGAGCGAGGCGCCGTGCGCCTGCGCGGCGTCCTCGTACAGGGCCACGCCGCGCTCGGCGGCCAGGGCCTCCAGCTCGCGCATGCGGGCGGGGTGACCGTACAGGTGCACCGGGAGGATGCCCTTGGTCTTGGGCGTGATCGCGGCCGCGACGGCCTCGGGGTCGAGCGTGAAGGTCTCCGGCTCGATGTCGACGAACACCGGGGTGCCGCCGGTGAGGGCCACGGAGTTGCCCGTCGCCGCGAACGTGAACGACGGCACGATGACCTCGTCGCCGGGACCGACGCCCGCGGCGAGCAGACCCAGGTGCAGACCGGCGGTGCCGGAGTTGACGGCCACGGACGGCCGCCCCGGCACGAAGTGCGCCGAGAACTCCTGCTCGAACGCGGCGACCTCGGGGCCCTGCGCGACCATGCCGCTGCGCAGCACCCGATCGACGGCCTCGCGCTCTTCGTCGCCGATGATCGGCTTGGCGGGGGGAATGAACTCGCTCACACGGTCTCCTTGGTCAGTGTTCCGTCTGTCTCGGTGTACCGTCCGCCGGTCGCGGGGCACACCCAGGTCTTGTCGTCGTCGTCGGCGCGCGTGAGGGGAACGCCCGCTTCGCCCACCCAGCCGATGCGGCGCGCCGGCACCCCGGCCACAAGCGCGTAGGAGGGGACGTCCTTCACCACGACGGCCCCGGCCGCCACTGTCGCCCAGGCGCCGATGGTCACGGGCGCGACGCAGGTCGCCCTGGCACCGATCGAGGCGCCACGCTCGATCGTGACGCCGACGGGCTCCCAGTCGTGCGCGCTCTTCTGCGTGCCGTCGGCGTTGATCGCCCGCGGGTACGTGTCGTTCGTGAGCACGACGGCCGGTCCGATGAACACGCCGTCGCCGAGTCGAGCGGGCTCGTACACGAGCGCGTAGTTCTGCACCTTGCAGTTGTCGCCCATGACGACACCGGTGCCGATGTAGGCGCCGCGGCCGACGATGCAGTTCTCACCGAGCTGCGCGTCTTCCCTCACCTGGGCCAGATGCCAGATCGAGCTCCCTGCTCCGATCTTCGCCTCGGGGGACACATCGGCCGAATCGACGATCCGGACGTCGGTCGGTGAGGGCATGCGGGATTCTCCTCGCGGCTCGGGAAGGGGACTCGGTCATCCTATCTGCTCGCACAGGCGTTTCCTGAGAGGATAGGGGTGTGACCAACCCAGCCACTCCCGACCCGCATACCTGGGTTGTCGTACCGCTGTACAACGAAGCAAGCGTCATCGCCGGCGTCATCGCGGGGGTCCTCCCCCACTTCCCGAACATCGTGTGCATCGACGACGGCTCCACCGACGGCTCCCTGGAGGTGGCTCGACGCGCCGGAGCCCACATCGTCGAGCACCCGATCAACCTCGGTCAGGGTGCGGCCCTGCAGACGGGCATCGAGTACGCCCTGTCCCAGCCGGGCTGCGAGTACATCGTGACCTTCGATGCCGACGGCCAGCACCGCATCGACGACGCGGTGGCGATGGTCGCCGCGGCGCGTGCCAGCGGCGCGGCGATCGTGTTCGGCTCGCGGTTCCTCGACGACCGGACGAACCCGGGCTGGATGAAGCGCGTGATCCTGAAGACCGCGGTGTGGGTGACCAACATGACCACGAGCGTCAAGCTCACCGACGCGCACAACGGCCTTCGCGTCATCCGCGCCGACGCCGCCGCGCGCCTGCAGCTCAAGCAGGACCGGATGGCGCACGCCACCGAGATCGTGCTGCAGCTCGGCGACACGGGGCTGCCGTGGATCGAGCACCCGGTCGAGCTCCTCTACACCGACTACTCCAAATCGAAGGGCCAATCGGTGCTCAACTCCGTCAACATCCTCGTCGACCTGATCGTGCGGTGAACGCCATGTGGATCCAGATCCTTCTCATCGCGGCCGTCATCGCCATCGGCGCCGTGTTCATGCGCCGGACCGGTGCGGACAGCCACCTGGCGATCCGCCGTCTCCTGTACGGCGGCTTCGTGCTCGTGGCGATCGTGTCGATCCTGTTCCCCCAGTGGCTCACCTGGGTCGCGAACCTCGTGGGCGTCGGGCGCGGTACCGACCTGCTGCTGTACGCGCTGGTGGTCATCTTCATGGTCTTCGTCTACACGCAGTCGAGGAAGAACGCCGCGCAGCAGCGCAGCCTCACCCTGCTCGCGCGCAAGCTCGCGCTGCTGCAGGCGTCGCAGGACCCGCAGGACGGCGCGCGTCGTGCCGCCCCGGACGACGGCCAGCCCGAGGATTAGCCGCAGGCGGTGATCCGCCAGAGGCTCGCGTCCCCCTCCGAGGCGACCTCCTCGAAGCCCGGCCGGTCCTCGAAGTCGGTCATGCCGGGCATGAGGTACTCGCCGGGACCGGTGCCGCCGATGCCGAAGTCGAGCACGTAGTCCGGGTCGCCGTAGGCGGCGAGGGCCTCGCACACCGCGGGGTCCTCCGCGGCGTCACGCAGGTGCGCGGCGATCACGTCCCACGCGGCGGACTGCGGCGGCGCCCACGTGCGAGGGACGATGTCGCGCTCCCCGAGCACGTAGGCGAAGCCGGCTCCCGTGGAGGGGTTCGCGATGATCAGCGAATCTCGCGACACGAGGTCGGGAAGCTCGGTGAGCAGGCGGTACTCGTCGTCGGAGAGGTAGCTGTCGGCGTTCATCGCGTAGCGGGACTGCTCGTCCGTCTCGTCCGCGACGCGCAGCAGCACCACCGGGGAGAGCGCGACGTTGACGATCCCGACCACGGCGACGACCGCCAGCGAGACCAGCGCGACCGCGTCGCGACGCGCTCCCGTGAGCCTCGGGACCGCGGCGGCCACCATCCGCACGATCATGGCGAGGCCGAAGGCGGCAAGGGGGACGACGACGATCGGCACCATCGCCGCGAGCCGGAAGGAGTCGCCGTACCAGGGACCGGTGAGGGCCCTCTTGATGAAGGGAAGGTCGGTGCCGACGCTCACGATGTAGAGCAGCGAGAACCCGGCCCATCCCACCGCCAGCCACCGCAGTCGCCGGTCGCGCACGGCGGCGATCAATCCGGCCAGCAGCAGCACGCTCATCCCCCACGCCGCGGGCAGCAGCGAGTGGCTGTTCACCAGCACGTCGGCGATCGCGCCGAACACGCCGCGGTACGACCGCCACAGCACCGGTCCGGCGAGGTAGGCCAGGACGAGCCACACGACGCCCACCGCGGCCCAGCCGATCACGATCACGCTCCACCGCAGCACAGGGCGCGCGCCGGGGCGGCGGATGCCGAGCAGCAGGCTCCCGGAGAACCACAGCATCACCAGCGCACCCCACGTGAGCACGGACGACGGCTGCGACAGCGTGGCCGCCGTCACCGCCAGGAGCGCGGCGACGCCCGGACCCGCAGCGGCCAGAAGGCGTTCACCGCGCCGTGCGCCCCGCCACGACCGCACCGCGACGATCGTGACGGCGACCGCGGCGGGGACGACGGCGAGCGAGAGGGCGTAGGGGTACAGGACACCCCACTCGAACATGAGCTGCGGGAACGCCATCAGGCCCGCCGACAACCCGGCCGCCAGCGCCGTGACCAGTGCATCCCCGCGGCTGACGACGTGGGCGAGCAGCGACACGCTCAGCGGCCACACCACCGCGGCGATCACCAGCGCGACGATGTTGGCCGCGACCGGGATCGAGCCGATGTCCAGAGCCACCAGCGAGGTCATGGCGTGCCAGGCCGCGGGATAGAAGGTGGATCCGCCCAGCAGCCCGGAGAGGTCGAGCGACGAGACCGTGCCGGACTCGGCGGCCCAGCGCAGCGCGTTCAGGTGGAAGACGGCGTCGTTCGTCTGGGAGATCGCGGTCGGGGTGCCGACGTACGCCATCAATCGCGCCGCGTTGAGGCCGCCGCCGACGATGAGGCCGACGGCCAGGAGCGCGAGGTGCCGGGGCTGCCGCCGTGGCACGTCGGCCACGCTGCGACCGCGACGAAGCAGCAGCGACACCGCGAACACCACCGCCACGACGACCGCGACCGCGATGCCGACAGAAGCGAGACCCCAGTGCACCCCGAGGAACGGGAAGACGATGGCCAGCACCGCGAGCGTGCCGACCGAGAGGCTCGGCGCCGACGCCCAGAGCGTCAACCCGCGCAGACGGAGAGTGGCGCCCAGCAGAAGACCGGGGACGAAGAAGACGAGGAGCGTCAGGGCGATCAGCCCCGACTGCGCGACCCAGTCGCCGATCATTCGTCGACCAACGCGATCGCGCCCTCGATCTCGCCGTCGTACACGACCTCGCCCTTGTTGATCACCACGCCTCGGGTGCAGAGCTCACGCACCATCTCCATGTCGTGGCTCACGACGACGAGGGTCTTCTTCTGCGCGATCAGCTCGCCGAACTTCTGCCGGCACTTCTCCCGGAAGGGCGCGTCGCCGACCGACAGGATCTCGTCGACGAGCAGCACGTCCAGCTCGACGTGGATCGCCACGGAGAACGCGAGCCGCATGAACATGCCGGAGGAGTAGTGCTTGACCTCCTGGTCGATGAACTGCTCGATCTCGCTGAACGCGACGATCTCGTCGTAGCGCTCCTCGATCTCCTTGCGCTGCATGCCCAGGATCGCCGCGTTGAGGAACACGTTCTCGCGCCCGGACAGCTCGGGGTGGAAGCCGGCACCGACCTCGATGAGACCCGCGACCCTGCCGCGCGTGAGCACCTCGCCCGCGTCGGGTTCCATGACCCCCGAGATGAGCTTGAGGAGAGTGGACTTGCCCGAGCCGTTGAGCCCGAGGATCGCGACCGACTCCCCCTCGTTGATGACGAGGTCGAGCCCCTTGAGCGCCTCGAAGGTGCTGGAGGTCTTGCGACGCCGGATCCAGGCGACCACGGTGTCCTTGAGCGACAGCGCGTGGTTCAGCGTGAAGTTCTTCCGCACACCGTCGACGACGATGCTCGGGCGGGGGGCGATGGCGGTACTCATAGGTCCTGCGCGAACCTTCCCTCGAGTCGGCGGAAGACGAGCTGCCCGATCAGCAGCGTGCCCAGGGCGATCAGGAACGTCCACAGCGTGTTCCAGCCGAGGCCGGGCGGCAGCGGCATGGTCGTCTCGGTGACCGGTCGCCAGAAGGCGTAGTGGAACAGCTCGACGCCCTGCGTGATCGGGTTCAGCATGTAGAGCTCGAGGATCCAGTCCGGCCAGCCGAGCGTGCGGACGGCCTCCTGCACCATCGTCCACGCGTAGAGCACGGGCGAGGCCCAGGTCGCGAGCAGGAGCAGCAGCTCGACGATGTTCTCCGCGTCACGGAACCGCACGTTGATCGCGCCGAAGAACAGGCCGAGCCCCAGCGCGAACAGCGTGACGATGACGATGCCCGCCAGCGCGGCGAGCACCGAGAGCACGGTGATCCCGGGGATCCAGCCGAGGAAGAGGCACACGATCAGCAGCAGAGCCAGCTGCGGGAGGAAGTGGATGAACGCCACCAGCACGGCGGAGACGGCGAAGAGCTGCCGCGGCAGGAACACCTTCCGCACGAGCGGGGCGTTGTTCACGATCGACGTCGTCGCGTTCTTGAACGCCTCGGAGAAGAGGTTGATGACGACGATGCCCGAGAACAGGTAGACGGGGTAGCTCTCGATGTTCCTGTTCAGGCTGAGGAACAGTCCGAGGACCACCCAGAACACCAGGAACTGCGCCCCGGGTCGCACGTACGACCAGGTCCAGCCGAGCACCGAGTTGCGGTAGCGGGTGGTGACGCCGGTCCGCACGAGCAGGTACAGCAGATACCGCCAGCGCACCACATCGATCAGACCGCGACTCGTGCCGGGGGTGTCGAAGGAGGAACGCGGGACGACGGCGAAAAGATCTCGGGTATCTGTCACGGCCCCACTCATTCAGCTGCGGCGGCGGTCGCCGCGGCGCACTCCAGTATCCTATGGCACCCGTCCGGACGCCTTCACGGCACGCGCTCAGCCGAGGGCGGTGAGCGTGTTCCAGCCGTTCCCGATCACGCCGCTCGCGCCCCAGCCGCCACGGCCGTCACCGCGGAACAGGTAGAGATTGCCGTTCGTGTGCCGCCCGAGGAGGTCGGAGGTGCCGTCGCCGTCGAAGTCGCCGGGGCTGAACAGGGCGTTGAAGCCGCCCCACCCGACACCGATCTGACGCGGGGTGCCCCAGCCGCCCGTGCCGTTGGTCGGGTACACCCACAGGCGCGCGTCGGTCGTGCGCATGATGAGGTCCGCCCGACCGTCGCCGTCGAAGTCGCCGCCGTTGACGGCCATGTCGAAGCCGCCCCAGCCGTAGCCGATCTGGATGGCCTGGCTCGCCCAGCCGCCCCTGCCGTCACCGCGGTAGTACACGAGGTGGCCGGCGGAGTTGCGCGCGATCATGTCGGTGTTGCGGTCGCCGTCGAAGTCGATGCCGCCCACGAGGAGCGTGTGGTTCTGCCAGCCGTTGCCGATCACGACGGGCTGCCCGTAGCCGCCCGCGACACCGGGGATCAGCCAGAGCCGTCCGTCGGGGGTCACCCGACCGAGGTCGCGGTACCCGTCGCCGTTGAAGTCGCCCATGGGGATCAGTCGGTCGCCCGCCGTCCACCCCGAGCCGATCTGCTGGGAGCCGCGCCAGGCACCGGCGCCGTTCCCGCGGTAGAGGTTGAGGTTCCCCTGTGCCGTGAGCCCGAGCACGTCGGGTCCGCCGTCACGGTCGACGTCGCCCACGCCCGATGGCATGGCCCGCGGCTTGGTGACGAGGTCGCCCGAACCGGTCAGCGCCGACAGGATCTGCCAGCCGTTGCCGATCTTGCCGCTCGACGTGATCGCTCCCCGTCCGTCGCCGGGGTACATGTAGAGGTCGCCGTTCGCGGTTCGCGCCGCCACGTCGTTGACGCCGTCGCCCGTGAAGTCGCCCGGCACGAAGATCGCGGTCATGCCGCCCCAGCCCTGCCCGAGCTGACGGGAGCCGGTCCAGCCGCCGCCGCCGTCTCCGTAGTAGGCGAACAGTCGACCGGCGGCGTCCCTGCCGATGAGGTCGGGGTTGCCGTCGCCGTTGAGGTCGATGTTGCCGACGAGCATGTTCATGCCGGCCCACCCCCAGCCGACGCGGATCGCAGGCAGGAGGCCGCCTTTGTCGTTGCCGCGCCACAGCATGAGGTCGCCGTTCTTGGCGGTGGTGAGCACGTCGGGGATGCCGTCGCCGTCGAGGTCGCCCGCGGCGGTGGAGAGCACCACGCCGCTCCAGTCCAGGTTCAGCGACTGCGGTGCCGAGAAGCTGGCGCCGCTGCCGCGCATCACCGAGACGCCGTTGCCCTGGCGGATGATGAGGTCGCGCGTGCCGCTGCCGTCGAGATCGCCGACCACCATGGCCGCGCTGACCCCGGTCAGGCCGCTCGCGAGCTGCTTGCGGTTGCCCCACACGTTCTTCGCGAACGGGTATCCCCACAGCACGCCGGCACTGTCGACGCCGACCATGTACGACGAGGAGCTGACCGAGGCGAGCGAGGGCACCTGGGGCGCCTGGGTGGAGCCGAACCAGTCGGTGAAGTAGTTGTAGAAGTTGCGGTTGCCGTAGGCCGAGCAGGTGTCGCCGTCGCCGTATCCGGCGCGCAGCGCCGCGGCGTTCGGCTGATACGGCGTGTAGTAGTAGAGGGCCGAGGTCGCCTTGTTGGCGATGTACACCGGCGAGGAGCCGCACGCGCGGTTCGGGTTGAAGAGGATGTTCCAGGTGCGGCCGGGCGCGTAGTACTGGAACCACTTGCCCTCCATGTAGATCTGCATCTGGCGGGCGGCGCCGTAGATCTGGTGGAAGAAGCCGACGTACTGCGGGTCGCAGGGCGCGTCGTCCGGGCAGCCCTGTCCGAGCGCGATGTCGTAGCGCCAGGCGCTGGGCCACGTGTGGTTGACCAGGCTCTGCTCCTTCTGGAGCATCACGATGAGCACCTGCGGGTTGATCCCGCACGACTGCGCTGCACGGTAGATGATGCGCGCGGCACTCTCGTTCGCGGCGCCGGTGTATCCGTCGCAGTACTGGTCGGCGGCCCGAGTGACCGTGGTCATCTTGAAGTCCTTGATGCACACGATGGGACGACCGTCCTCGTCGGTGCCGCCGAGGCACCGCGAGACGCGCGCGTTGAAGAAGGCCTGGATCTGCGCCTCCGTCATCGTGTCCTTGTTGGTGAAGACGGCGTCGCTGATGATGTTGCCGGGCGTGAAGCCGGCGAGCGTGCTCTTCGCGATCCCCGACGCCGCGGGGGCGCCGACCGCGCGGGCGACGGGCGCGGAAGCGGAAGCGGCGGCCGTCGCGGCGGTGGCCGGCACGACGGTGCCGACGAGGAGGGCGGAGACGGCGAGGAAACAGGTGAGGAGTCGGGAGGTCCTCAGGGTGTTTCGCGAGCGTGGGGCACGTCGAGACATGTGACCAGTGTGACGGAAGTTGCGGGATGATGCCACTGTTGCGACGTTTCCACCAGGGGAATTCGGCGTGTCGCTCGATTGTGCAGCGTCTTCTCAGCCGTTCACAGGTCGGCGTGCAGGCTCCACACCCTCTCCGCCGCGCCCGCCCAGGAGAACGCGCGCGAGCGGTCCGATGCAAGCACCCGCAAGCGCGCAGAACCGTTGCCCGCCGCATCGGCGAGCGCGTCGGGCAGGTCGTCCGGCGCGGCGAACATCCCGCCGTCCGCGATCACGTCACGGTGGCACCCGGTATCGCTCGCCACGACGGGCACCCCGACGGTGAGCGCCTCGACGGCGCGCCACGGCCACCCCGCGACCGTCCTCGTCGCCGCGTAGGCGGACGCCCCCGAGAGCACGGCAGCGCGGTCCGCTGCCGACAGCGCACCGCGTACGTGCGCGCGCCGTTCGGGCAGGCCTACGGCGGAGGCGACCTC
>NZ_SSDM01000278.1:0-7294 GCF_004794375.1 Microbacterium sp. K35
CATCGTCGGCGGCGGCGGCCGCGTCTTCCGCGGCGGCGTTGTCGGCGGCGAGCTCGTCTGCGGCGACGTCGGCGGCGATGTCCGCCGTGTCGTCCTCGGCGAGCGGCGCGACGAGCGTGTCGTCGGTCGCGGGAGCCGTGGGCTCCGTCACCGGATCCGCGGCACCAGCCGGGAGATCGAGAGCGGAGGGGTTGTGGTCATTGTTCTCATCGGCCATCTCTGGCGTACTCCCTGCACGGGCACCGGGTGCTCCGTGAAATCTCATGCGGTACCCGCGGGTTCCGCGAACTCAATCGGCGTGCGACCGGCTCTGGGCTCTGGTCGCGTGGGGCATGGGCCCCGAAGTCTGCGTCGATGCGTGTCGCGGCGGCGCCGTTCATCGCATCACAGGTCATTATCGCACCACATGGCCCCGTTCGCGGCATCGGTGATGATGGCGCGTTTTCCCCGGGGCCGTTCTCGCCCCATCCATAGCACTCGCTGAGATAATCCTGAACATGAGCGAGCAGCGCACCCGCCCCGTCGTCTACGCCGTCTGGTTGATCGTCGCGGCCGTCATCGGGTGGTTCGCCGCCTTCCAGCTCACGATGGACAAGTTCATCCAGCTCGCCAACCCCGACGCCGACCTCAGCTGCAACGTGAGCGTCATGATCCAGTGCGGGAAGAACCTCGGCTCGTGGCAGGGCGAGGTGTTCGGCTTCCCGAACCCGATCATCGGCATCGCCGGCTGGATGGCGCCGCTGTTCATGGGCGTCGCCCTGCTCGCCGGCGCCCGCTTCCCCCGCTGGTTCTGGCTCACGTTCGGCGCCGGAATCACCTTCGCCTTCGGGCTCGTTTGCTGGCTGATCTGGCAGAGCCTGTACGCCCCCAACCTCGGCGTGCTCTGCCCCTGGTGCATGCTCACCTGGTCTGTCACGATCCCCACGTTCTTCGCGACCATGCTCCACCTCACCCGCAACGGGAGCTTCACGAGCAACGAGAAGACCCAGGCCCGCGCGAACCGCCTCATGGCGTGGGTGCCGCTCGCGACCGTCCTGGCCTACGCCGTGGTGATCCTGCTCGCGCAGCTGCGCGGGCTCGACCTGCTGGGCGAGGTCATCGGCATGGTCTTCTGAGCCGGCCGCACGCACGACGAAGCCCGTCCGCCTTCTCGGCGGACGGGCTTCGTCGTGTGGTCGTCAGTCGAACCAGATGCCCAGCTCCCGGGCGGCCGACTCCGGGCTGTCCGAACCGTGCACCAGATTCTGCTGCACCTTCAGGCCCCAGTCGCGCCCGAAGTCGCCGCGGATCGTGCCGGGCGCGGCGGTCGTCGGGTCGGTGGTGCCGGCGAGCGAGCGGAACCCCTCGATGACCCTGTTGCCCGCGAGCCGGATCGCGACGGAGGGGCCCGACATCATGAACTCCAGCAGCGGCTCGTAAAACGGCTTGCCCTCGTGCTCGGCGTAGTGCTGCGCGAGCAGGTCGCGGTCGGGCTCGACCAGGCGGATGTCGACGAGCGCGTAGCCCTTCGCCTCGATGCGGGCGAGGATCGCGCCGGTGAGGCCGCGGGCGACGCCGTCGGGCTTGACGAGGACGAGGGTTTCTTCGGTGGCCATGTCATTCACTCTCTGTCTGAGTCTCGGTCGAGGGCTGAGCGGGACGTCGTGCGTCGAGCCGAGCCCCCATGATGGTCGCATACGCCCACATGCCGCCGAAAATCAGCACGACGAGCAGCACCGCCGGCACGGCGATCGCCGCCAGGGCCACGATGATCTGCACGATCCAGCCGGCGGCGATCGCCCCCGGCTTCGTGATGAGTCCCGCGATCACGATGCACGCGAGGGCCAGCACGGCACCGCCGACGATGCCCCACCACTGCTCGATGCCCGCCGGCAGCGCCTTGAGGCCGAACAGCGTCAGACCCACGAGGAACACCACGATCGCCTCGAAGCCGAGCACGATCGGGGCGAGCTTCTGCACCAGTGTGCGCGGCGGACGGGGCCGGCGCGCGGGGCGGGAGGACGCGGCGCCGGCACTCATGCGCGCCACCCCGCCTTCCAGTCCTCGTCCTCCGAGAGCGCGATGGCCTCCCCCGCGAGCACGACCGATCCGGCGATGATCACCGCGCGGCGGTCGGAGGCGGCCGCCCACTCGCGCGCCGCATCGGCGGCGTCGGCCAGAGACGGGTGGACGGTCGCCCGGCGGCCCGACTGCTCGACGAGGTCGGCGATCATGTCGGCGTCGCTCGCACGATCCGACTCGGGCGCGGTCGCGAACACGTGCGCCGCGGCCGGCGCGAGAGTCGCCACGATGCCCGCCGCGTCCTTGTCGGCCAGGATCCCCAGCACCAGACCCCACTCGTCGAAGTCGAAGCTGTCGTCGAGGGCCTGAGCGAGCGCGGCGGCGCCGTGCGGGTTGTGCGCGCCGTCGACGATCACCGTCGGCGCGATGCCGAGCAGCTGCAGCCGCCCCGGCGAGGTGCTCCCCTGCAGGCCGTCCGAGATGATGCCGCCCGCGATGGCCCGCGAGGCACCGCCGATCAACGACTCCACCGCCGCGACCGCGAGGGCGGCGTTGTGTCCCTGGTGCGCACCGTACAGCGGCAGGTACTCCTCGGCGTACTGCCCGGCCAGGCCGCGGATCGTGAGCAGCTGCCCGCCGACCGCGAGCTTCTGCTCTGCGAGACCGAAGTCCTCGCCCTCGAAGGCGATGGTCGCGTGTCGTTCGGCGGCCACGCGACGCAGCACCTCGGCGGCCTCCGCGGGCTGCTGCGCCGAGACGACCGCTGCGCCCTCCTTGATGATGCCGGCCTTGACCTCCGCGATCTTCGCGATCGTGTCGCCCAGGCGGTCGGCGTGGTCGATGTCGATCGGCGCGAACACCGCCACGTCGCCGTCCGCCGTGTTCGTGGAATCCCACTCGCCGCCCATGCCCACCTCGAGCACCAGCACGTCGACCGGGGCGTCGGCGACCGCGACGAAGGCCAGCACCGTCAGCAGCTCGAAGAACGTGAGGGGTTCCTCGCCCTCGGCCTCCAGCTCGGCGTCGACGATCGCGACGAACGGCTCGATCTCGTCCCAGGCGTCGGCCACGGCCTCATCGGCGATCGGCTCGCCGTCGATCATGATGCGCTCCGTGAAGCGCTCCAGGTGCGGGCTCGTGAACAGGCCCGTGCGCAGGTCGTGCGCGCGCAGCAGGCTCTCGATCATCCGTGCGGTCGAGGTCTTGCCGTTCGTCCCGGTGATGTGGATCACGCGGTACGTGCGCTGCGGGTCGTCCAGGTACTGGAGCACGCGGGCCGTGCGCTCCTTGCGCGGCTGCACCCACCGCTCCCCCGCACGGCTCAGCAGCGTCTCGTAGACGGCGTCCGCCCTGTCCCTCGCGCTCATGCGCCCACCCTCTCCAGGTTCGTGTCGATCGTGACGATCAGGGGCGCCTTGCCCGCCCCGAGGGCCTTCGCCCCACTGCGGTGCACGCCGTCGCCGGGGCTCGTGACCTCGTCGACGAGACGGTCGAGCTCGTCCGTGGACTGCACCGCGAACGCGACGGCGAGGGTCTCCGCGGCGATCAGCTCGGCGTGCGCCTCCAGCGCCGGAGCCTCCGCGGGCGCCGCATTCAACGCCAGCACGATGCGGTCGCTCACGTCGAGCCCCGCGTTCTTGCGCGCCTCCTGCACCACGCGGATCGCGTCGCGCGCGAGCCCCTCGGCCTCCAGCTCCGGTGTGGTGCGGGTGTCGAGCAGCACGAAGCCGCCCGACGGCACGATCGCCAGGGCCTCGCCCTCGGGCCGGCCCGTCGTCTCCAGCACGAGCTCGTACTCCGCCGGCTCCAGCGCGATGCCGCCGGCGGTGACGACGCCGTCGCTCTCCGACCAGTCGCCCGAGCGCGCGGCCTGGATCGCCTTCTGCACGTCCTTGCCCAGTCGCGGACCGGCCGCCCGCGCGTTCACGCTCAGCCGGTGGCTGATGCCGTACTCCGCCGCGGCGTCCTCCGTGAGGGACACGAGCTCGACGGACTTCACGTTCAGCTCCTCGCGGAGGATGTCCTCGAACTGCCCGAGGTCGCCCGCCAGCGGCGACACGACGGTGAGGCGCGCGAGCGGCAGCCGCACGCGCAGCTTCTCCTTCTTGCGCAGCGCGTTGCCCACGCTCGACAGCTCGCGCACGGCGTCCATCGCGTCGCGGATCTCGTCGGCCGCCGGGAACTGCCCGGCGTCCGGCCAGTCCTGCAGGTGCACGCTGCGGCCGCCGGTGAGGCCCTGCCACACGCGCTCGCTGACCAGCGGCACGAGCGGGGCGGCCACGCGGCACAGCGTCTCCAGCACGGTGTAGAGCGTGTCGAACGCCTCGCGGCTCTGCGGGTCGTCGGTGACGCCCACCCAGAACCGGTCGCGCGACCGGCGGATGTACCAGTTGGTCAGGACCTCGGCGAAGTCGCGCAGGCGGGCCGACGCGGTGGTCGAGTCGAGGCCCTCCAGGTCGGCCCGCACCTCGCGCACCAGATCGCCCAGGCGCGCCAGGATGTAGCGGTCGAGCACGTCGGTGGAGGAGGTGGACCACGACGCCTCGTACCCGCCGTCGCCCGAGGCGTTGGCGTAGGTGGCGAAGAAGTACCACGAGTTCCACAGCGGCAGCAGGAACTCCCGCACGCCGGAGCGGATGCCCTCCTCGGTGACGATCAGGTTGCCGCCGCGCAGCACGGCGCTCGACATGAGGAACCAGCGCATGGCGTCGGAGCCGTCGCGGTCGAGCACCTCGGACACGTCGGGGTAGTTGCGCAGCGACTTCGACATTTTGTAGCCGTCGCTGCCGAGCACGATGCCGTGGCAGCTGACGCCCGTGAACGCCGGGCGGTCGAACAGCGCGGTCGACAGCACGTGCATGACGTAGAACCAGCCACGGGTCTGGCCGATGTACTCCACGATGAAGTCCGCCGGGGAGTGCGAGTCGAACCACTCCTGGTTCTCGAACGGGTAGTGCACCTGCGCGTACGGCATCGAGCCGGAGTCGAACCACACGTCGAACACGTCCTCGATGCGGCGCATCGTGCTCTTGCCCGTCGGGTCGTCGGGGTTCGGGCGCGTCAGGTGGTCGATGTACGGCCGGTGCAGGTCGACCTCGCCCTCCGGGTTGCGCGGCAGCGTGCCGAAGTCGCGCTCTAGCTCCTCCAGCGACCCGTACGCGTCGACGCGCGGGTACTCGGGGTCGTCGCTCTTCCAGATCGGGATCGGCGAGCCCCAGTAGCGGTTGCGGCTGATGGACCAGTCGCGCGCGCCCTCGAGCCACTTGCCGAACTGTCCGTGCTTGACGTTCTCCGGCACCCAGGTGATCTGCTCGTTGTTCGCGAGCATGTCGTCCTTGATGTCCGTGACGCGGACGAACCAGCTCGACACGGCCTTGTAGATCAGGGGGTTCCGGCACCGCCAGCAGTGCGGGTACGAGTGCTCGTAGCTCTGCAGGCGCACCAGACGCCCGTTGTCGCGGATGATCCGCACGAGCGGGCTGTTGGCGTCCATCCACAGCTCGCCCGCGACATCGGTCACGTTCGGCAGGAAGCGGCCGCCGTCGTCGAGCGACAGGATCGTCGGGATGCCCGCGGCCCCCGCCACGCGCTGGTCGTCCTCACCGTAGGCGGGCGCCTGGTGGACGATGCCGGTGCCGTCGGTCGTGGTGACGTAGTCGTCGACGAGGATGCGCCAGGCGTGCTGGGTGCCGTAGGTCTCCTCGTCGGCGTAGTAGTCGAACAGCCGGTCGTACGTGATGTCGGCCAGCTCCGCGCCGCGCAGCGTCGCGTCGACCGCGGCCGCCGCCTCCTCCGCGCTCTCGTACCCGAGGTCCTTGGCATAGCCGCCCAGCAGGTCCTTCGCGAGCAGGTAGCGGTGCGCCGACGACTCGACGGCGACCAGGTCGGCCGAGGGCGCGCCGCGCCCCTGATGCACGTCCGCCGCGCCCGCAGGCCCCGCGGGGAGCACGACGTACTCGATGTCGGGCCCCACGGCGAGCGCGAGGTTGGTCGGCAGCGTCCACGGGGTGGTCGTCCAGGCGAGCGCGCGCACGCCGGTGAGCCCGAGCGCCTCGGCCTTGGCGCCGGTGAGCGGGAAGGTCACGGTCACCGACGGGTCCTGGCGCATCTGGTAGACGTCGTCGTCCATGCGCAGCTCGTGCGCGGAGAGCGGGGTCTCGTCGCGCCAGCAGTACGGCAGCACGCGATAGCCCTCGTAGGCGAGTCCCTTGTCGTACAGGGTCTTGAAGGCCCACAGCACGCTCTCCATGTAGCCGAGGTCGAGCGTCTTGTAGCCGCGCTCGAAGTCGACCCAGCGCGCCTGGCGGGTGACGTAGTCCTGCCACTCGTGCGTGTACTTCAGGACGGACGAGCGCGCCTTCTCGTTGAAGACGTCGATGCCCATCTCCTCGATCTCGCGCTTCTCCGTGATGCCGAGCTGCTTCATCGCCTCGAGCTCGGCGGGAAGACCGTGCGTGTCCCATCCGAAGACGCGGTCGACCTTCTTGCCGATCATGGTCTGGAAGCGCGGGAACACGTCCTTCGCGTAGCCGGTCAGGAGGTGGCCGTAGTGGGGCAGCCCGTTGGCGAAGGGAGGGCCGTCGTAGAACACCCACTCGGGGGCGCCCTCGCGCTGCGCGATGGAGGTGCGGAAGGTGTCGTCGGTCTTCCAGAAGTCGAGCACCTCCTCCTCGATCTGCGGGAAGCGGGGGCTCGGCGCCACAGTGGCGGCCTGGTCGGCGGCGGGTCCGAAGGAGGAGCGCGGGTAGGTCATCGTGTCTCGCAGTGGTCGTCGTGGCGGATGCTGCTGCGAGGACGACCCTCGCGGACCGCGGTACCACCTCGCGTGCCGCGCCGTGCGACGCGACCACTCTCACTGCGGCTGTGACGGGCCTGCCCCGCTCGGTTCTACTGAGCCACGGCGCGGGGCCGGGACCGTTCTTCCGAGAGCTCCCCGGTGATGGCCGGATCGATGCTCGTGCTCCCAGTGTACGCGGATGCGGCACCCCGGGACCACGGCATCGGGTCAGGGGTGCGCGGTACCGGCCGCGGCCAGGAGCTCGCGCGTGAACGGGTGTCGCGGCGCGGCGAACACCTCGGCCGTCGTGCCCTGCTCGACGATG
Source organism: Microbacterium sp. K35 (assembly GCF_004794375.1). NCBI lineage: Bacteria > Bacillati > Actinomycetota > Actinomycetes > Micrococcales > Microbacteriaceae > Microbacterium > Microbacterium sp. K35. The sequence goes on from NZ_SSDM01000278.1 coordinate 7,104, forward strand.
CGCCCGTCCTGCATGACCAGCACCTCGTCGGCGATGGCGCCCACCACGTCGAGGTCGTGCGAGACCAGGACCATCGTCAGCCGTCGCTCCCGCTGCAGCCGCGCCAGCAGCCGCAGCACGCGCTCGCGCACCGAGGGGTCGAGCGCGGACACCGGCTCGTCGAGCACCAGCACCTCGGGGTCGGCGGCGAG
>NZ_SSDM01000279.1:0-471 GCF_004794375.1 Microbacterium sp. K35
TGGGCGCTGCGCCGGGCGACGGGGGTGCCGGGCCACGGCGCCGACATCGCGATCGCGTCGACCGTGCCGGTGGGCGCCGGGCTGTCGTCGTCGGCCGCGATCGAGGGCGCCACGTCGTCGGCGCTGAACGAGCTGTGGGGTACCGGGCTCGACGCGGTGGCCCTCGCGCGCATCGGTCGCACGGCCGAGAACGAGGCGGTCGGCGCCCCCACCGGGATCATGGACCAGATGTCGTCGATGCTCGGCGAGCCCGACGCCGCGATCTTCCTCGACTGCCGCTCGCTGGAGGCCGAGGTCGTGCCTCTGGGCATGGCCGCGGCCGGGTTGTCCGTGCTGGTGGTCGACACCCGCGTGAAGCACGCCCACTCGACCGGCGGCTACCGCGCGCGCCGCGAGTCGTGCGAGCGCGGCGCCGCGGCGCTCGGGCGGGAAGGTGCGGGTGATCACGGCCATGGTCTGCGGCGTCATGAA
>NZ_SSDM01000280.1:0-1279 GCF_004794375.1 Microbacterium sp. K35
GGCGGGGGCGGTCGCGGCGGCCCGCGCCGAGATCGACGACCTGCTCGCGGCCGAGGGGCGCGAGAACGTGCGCGCCCTGCAGCGCGCGATCCGCAACCTCATGACCGAGTACGCCGGAGTGGTGCGCTCGGAGGAGGGGCTGCGGGCCGGGCTCGCCGATCTCGACCTGATCGAAGGGCGCATGGAGGACATCGGCATCCACCCGGACATCGCCGGGTTCCAGGACCTCGCCCACGCGTTCGATCTGAAGGCCTCCGCGCTCGCCGCCCGTGCCACGCTGGAGGCGGCGCGGGAACGGCGCGAGACGCGTGGCTGCCACAACCGCAGCGACTACCCCGACACCGATCCGACGCTGCAGGTCAACCTGGTGTGGTCGCCCGCGACCGGCGTCACCCGCGAGGAGATCCCGCCCGTCCCCGCCGAGATCGCCGAGCTGATGCGCGACGTCGACACCGCCGGGAAGCTCGTGGAGTAACCCTCCGTCCCGTCGCTCCTCCCGTCGTTCGTCAGAGCGATCCAGGGAGGAGCGACGGGGGTGTCACTGCCCCGCGGGGTCGTTCTCGCCGACCTGGGGCTGTCCGATCACGCCGATGCCGACCGCCTCGTGGTCGGGTTCGGGGTCGCCCTTCCGCTCCGGTGCCTTCGGCTCCTGGCCCGGGGCCTTCTCGGTGCTCGGCTCTTCGAGCTCCTCCGTGCTCGGCACCTCGGACGGGTCGGCGTCCTCCGGCGACTCGGCCTCCGGCGGACTGCTCGCCTCGCCCTCGTCCGCGTCGGCGGTGGGGGCGTGCGTGGTCTGGCCCTCCGACGCCGGGGTCGGGGTGGGCGTCTGCGCCTCGGCCGAGAGCTCGTCCGTGGACTCCGGCTCGGGGGCTTCGGGTTCGGGAGTGCTGGTGGTCATGATCGTCCCTTCCTGCGCTGTCGTGCCTCCAGCGTGCCCCGCCGAGCGGCCGAGCTGAAGGGGCTTGACGGGCGGGCGGCCGGGTCCCCGACGCGCTCGGGTTAACCACGATGAACCGAGATGCCGGAACCCGGCGTAGCCTGGAGGGGTGACTGCGTACGTCTCGGCCTTCGACCTGTTCTCCATCGGAGTGGGGCCGTCGAGCTCGCACACCGTCGGCCCCATGCGCGCGGCCCTCGACTTCGCGCAGCGGCTCACGGCGTCGGGCGAGCTGGGCCGCGTCGCCCGCGTCGGCTGCACGCTGTACGGCTCCCTGGGCGCGACCGGCATCGGCCACGGCACCCCCGACGCGGTGGTCGCCGGGCTCCGCGGCCTCCGCCC
>NZ_SSDM01000281.1:0-18008 GCF_004794375.1 Microbacterium sp. K35
GACGAGTACTGCTCGGCCGAGGCGGCGAGCTGCAGCACCTCGTCCGCGTCGAAGCCGGGCGCCGGTCGCACGTCGACCAGCTCCGGGCGGCCCTGCGTGAGCGTGCCGGTCTTGTCGAACGCGGCCGACCGGACGCGCGCGATCTGCTCGACCACGGCCCCGCTCTTCATGATCACGCCCGACTTCGCGGCCCGGGACAGGCCGCCGAGGAACGCCACGGGTGCCGCGATCAGCAGCGGGCACGGGGTGGCGAGCACGAGCACCTCCGCGAAGCGCGTCGCATCGCCCGACAGCGCCCACGCGGTGCCGGCCAGGACGAGCGCGACGGCGGTGAAGGGGATCGCGAACCGGTCGGCGAGACGGACGATGGGCGCGTGCGAGGACTCGGCCTGATGCACGAGGGCGACGATCTGCTGGTACTGGCTGTCGGCTCCGGTGCGCAGGGCGCGGAGGCGGATCGCCCGGCTGCCGTTGATCGCGCCTGACAGCACCTCCTCGCCCGCGTGCCGCGAGACCGGCAGGCTCTCACCGGTGAGCGAGGACTCGTCGAACTCGCCCTCGGCCGTCAGCAGCGTGCCGTCGACCGGCACGATCTCGGCCGGACGCACCAGCAGCACATCACCGACCGCGACCTCGTCGACCGGCACGTCGTGCGCCTCGTCCGACTGCGCGTCGCCGGGGTCGTGCAGCACGTGGGCGATGCGCGGCGACCGGTCGAGCAGGGCCGACAGGTCGCGGCGGGCGCGGCGGCCGGCGAAGTCCTCCAGCGCCTCCCCGCCCGACAGCATCAGCACGATGATGAGCGCCGCGATGTACTCGCCGACGGCGAGCGTCGCGACCATCGCCACGACCGCGAGGATGTCGAGGCCGACGTGGCCGCGGAGCACGTCGCGCACCATCCCGATCAGGGTCCACACCACGACCGCGGCGACGTACACCGTCGCGATCCAGCGCCCGACCTGCTGCTGATCGACCGCGTGCAGCACGCCCACCAGGGCGAACGCCAGCACGGTGAGGGTGATGACCGGGTACCGCCACAGCAGGCTGAGCGAACGCATGCCCCCAGCATCCCGCGGAACGGCGGCGGAGGCCAAGGGCGGATCGTCCACTCTTTCACCCGCAGAACTTAAGCGATATAGTCGGCCGCGAGTCGCGCCGATGCGGCTCGCGTTCGACAACGATGCCGAAGGAGACGAACCCCCATGTATCCGTCCTCATCCAGAAGTCACCGCCATCGGCGCGCCTTCACGGCCGCCCTCTCCGCCGCTGCGGTGGCCCTCACCGCGGTCGCCGCGACGGGCCCGGCCGCTGCGGACGCCACCGTCGACGAGGCGAAGCTGGCGGTCTACGTCGAGGTCAACTCGAACGATTTAGCGAATGTCGCCGACTACACCCTGGCGGATTCGGGTCGCCCCGCCGTGGATCTCGCGATGATCTTCGCCGCGAACATCAACTACGACGGCCAGCAGGCGTACCTGCACCTGAACGAGCGGGTGACCGAGACCCTGCAGGATGCGGAGAACCAGATCCGGCCGCTGCAGGCGCAGGGCACGAAGGTGCTGCTCTCCGTGCTCGGCAACCACCAGGGGGCCGGGTTCGCGAACTTCACCTCGTTCGCCGCCGCCGACGCCTTCGCCGCGCAGCTCGCGGACGCGGTGACCACGTACGGCCTCGACGGCATCGACTTCGACGACGAGTGGACGGAGTACGGCGCCAACGGCACACCGCAGCCCAATACCCAGTCGTTCGGGTGGCTGGCGACCGCGCTGCGCGACCGGCTCGGCCCCGACAAGCTCATCACGCTCTACGCGATCGGCCCGTCGTACACCACCACCGACTTCACGCAGTTCGACGTCGACGGGGTGCTCGACCACGCCTGGAACCCGTACTACCCGACGTATGACGCCCCGACCGTGCCGGGCCTGGACGATCGCGCGCGGCTCGGCGCCGCGGCGATCGACCTGTCGAACACGAGCGCCGCCACCGCGGCAGACTTCGCGCAGCGCACGGTCGCCGACGGGTACGGCGTCTACGTCGCCTACAACCTCACGGCGACCGACCAGTCCGCCTACCTGTCCGGGATCACGCAGGCGTTGAAGGGAGAGGCCACGGTCTTCCAGGCGCCTCCGGCCGACACGACCGCGCCCACCGTGACGTTCAAGAGCGGCGCGCAGTTCACCAAGCAGAAGGACGACGGCTACAAGCGGGTGAGCTTCCGGATGCACGACGAAGGGCTCATCGACCGGATCGTGCTGAACGGCGTGCCGACCGACCTGGAGAACGGGGAGTCCCGCGACCTCGACGTGCTGAAGCCCGGCGTGCTCGGTGCCGTCCTCGGGGTCAACACGCTGCAGGTGGTCGACGTCGCCGGCAACAGCACCGAGGTGACGTTCACGCTGACGAAGTGACCGGCGCGAGGGCGAACAGCTCGAGCTGACGGATCGTGACCTCGGCATCCGCGCACAGGCGGATCGCCGGGGTCACGGTCCGTGCGGCCAGGGTGAACGGGGTCGTGCGATCCGGCCGCAGCGCCTCGGCATGGGTCGCGGCCACCCGCTCCCACCGGCCGTCCGCCCGCTCGACCTCCCAGTGCCACCCGGACGCGGGCGTCGCGGTGACCGCGGTCACGCTCACGTCGGTGATGTCGCGCGCCGCGGGGAAGCGCCACCCCACCCACTCGCCCGGCCGCAGGCTCACGCCGTCGGTCCCCGCGGGGTCGCCGTCGTCGAACAGTCGCGCCGCGTGGTCGAGGCCCCGGGAGGCGATCGACTCGCCCGCCTCCGAGGTCAGGTCCGGGTGCCACGGCTCGACGGCGACGTCGGGCCCCGGGGCCTCCAGCGCCTCCGCGGGGTCGAGCGTGAAGGTCAGGTCGAGCACCGCATCGCCGGTCAGTCGTTCCACGGGCAGGTCGGCCGTGGGGAGGGGGTCGCCGTCGAGCAGCGCCGACCGGAGCACGTGGGCGCCCGGCTCGCTCCGCTGCACGCGGATCCGCAGCGTCGACCCGTCACCGCGATCGACGCGGACGTCGTCGAACAGCGGGGAGCCGATGCGCAGCCGCCCGGAGGCGAGCTCGAGCGGATACAGGCCCAGCGCCGCCCACAGCCACCAGGCGCTCATCTCGCCGTTGTCCTCGTCGCCGGGGAAGCCCTGCCCGATGTGCGCGCCGGCGAACAGACGCCCCGCGAGGTCGTGCACGATCGCAGCGCCCGCCCACGGGCGGTCGGTGAACGCATACAGGAAGGGGATGTGGTGGGCGGGCTGGTTCGAGATCGCGCACATGCCGGAGCGCAGCGCGCGGGCCTCCCGCTGCTCGTGGATGACCGTGCCGTAGGCGCCGCCGAAGCGTTCGTCGGCGGTCTCCGGCTCGGCGAACAGCGCGTCGAGGTGGCGGCCGAGCCCGGCCGGGCCGCCGTACAGCGTCGCGAGCGCGGGGCCGTCGTGCACCGCGCCGACCGACATCCCCCACGCGTTGGTCTCCACGTTGTCGCCACCCCACACCCGGGGGTCGAAGCCGGGCGCGAACGCCCCGTGCGCGTCGCGGCCGCGGAAGAATCCCGAGTCGGGATCGAACAGGGTGCGGTACGACCGGGCGCGGTTGGTGAGGTAGCGGGCGAACGCGCGGTAGCGGGCGGCGTCCGTGGCGGTGGCGGCGTCATCGGCGAGCTGCCGCGCGAACCGCCCGAGGGCCGCGTCGCTCACGGCGTTCTCGATGCTCCAGCTCATGCCCTCCGGCACGTCGGAGGAGATGTACCCGGTGAAGCGCCCGCGACCGATGCCCTTGCGGCCGCGACGGGCGTCCGGCCCCGGCTCGCACGCGTGGCGCCAGCCGCTCTCGAACGTGGCCTCCCGGTCGAACGTCACACCCCAGCGCGCGGCGTCGGCGAAGATCTGGTCGCTCGACGTGCCCACCATGCTGTCGACGTACCCCGGGGCGCTCCACCGCGCCATCCACCCGCCCCGCCGGAACTGGGCGAGCTGGCCGTCCAGCAGCTGCCCGGTCAGGGCGGGGTCGAGCAGCGCCAGCGCGGGCCACTCCGTGCGGTAGGTGTCCCAGTAGCCGTTGTTCACCACGAGCTCGCCCTCGGCCACGGGCGCACTGGTCTCGGTCTCCCCGAACGGCGCGCGCGGCGCGAACACGTCGGCGAAGCGGTGGTCGGGCGCGGTGGTGGTGCCCGCGTTCTCGCTCGCCGTGTTCGGGTACAGGTGCATGCGGTGCAGGGCCGCCGCGATCCGGGCGCGATGCTCCTCGTCGGCGAGACCGCGGTACGGCCGCTGCCGCGGGTCGAGCGGAGGGAGAGTCACACGGCCGAGCAGGCGGTCCCACGCGGCGGCTGCGGCGGCGCGCAGCTCCTCGAAGGATCGGGACGGCGGAGCCTCCTGGGCGAGGCTGCGCCGGGCCTGCGCGATCGACAGGAACGACACCGCGATGCGGACCTCCAGGCTGCCGCGCCCGTCGAGGTGCCCGGCGACGCGCCCGCGCCCGTCGTCGTCGAGCCGGCCGCGCGCCTCGGTCGCGCCGACCGTCGCCCCGGCGAAGTAGCAGCGGGGCGCGTTGCCCCAGTCCTCCGCGCCCTCCGGGATCCAGCCCTCGAACTCGCCGTCGTCCGTCCAGGTCAGGCGGCCGTCGTCGGTGAGCTGATCGATCACGAAGCCGACGATGGCCGTGGGGTCGTCGGCGCTCACCCGGAACGCCGCCGCGTGCGAGGTCGCGGTCATCGCCACGTGCAGTCCGTCGCCGAGGTCGGCGGCGTACTCGTGGGGGCGCGCCCGTTCGCTGCCCGGCACGATCCACCGTCGCCGTGCCGCGCGCTCCGAGCGGGCGCGGCCGAGGAACGGCATGAGCTGCAGCACCGAGCGATCACCGATCCACGGGCTCGGCTGGTGCGAGAACTGCAGGGCCTCCAGGCGGCGGCCCCGCGGATCGTCGTGCACGAACGGGCGGTACGGCCAGCGGGCGTCCGCGGCGTCGGTCGCCGGCGTGACGAACGTGAAGCCGTGCGGCACCGCCACCGCCGGGATCGTGTTGCCGCGCGAGAACCGCGGTCCGGAGTGCGTGCCGCGGCGGGTGTCGACGCGCTCGACCGGCGGCAGGTCGGGGTCCGCCGGTCGGCGTTCCTCCACACGGACCTGCACGAATCCGGTCGCGCGGGCGGGCAGACCCTCCGCGCCCGTGAGCGACGGCGCGCCCAGCACCAGCTCGACCGTGGCCCGCACCGCGCCTCCGGTCGACAGAGGGGCGAGCGCGACCGTATCGGCGTTCCACTGCTCCGGGAGGCTCCAGCGGGCGGCGAACTGCGCCTCGGGCGTGAGCGGCACGTCGTAGCGGTCGCGGACGGCGGTGTGGTCGCTCAGCCGGGTCCCGTCCGCAGTACGCACGTCCACCGTCACCGCGAGCGCCGCGTGCGGAGCCAGGGTCGCGTCCGCCCCGTCGGCGTAGAACGCCCAGTGCAGCACGGTCTCGGGAGTGACGGTGAGGTCGGAGAGGCCCGGCACGTCCAGCCGCTGCGGCCCCAGGGCGGGATCGAAAGCGAACGCGAACACGTCGCCGGGGAGCACCCCGGCGTGCGGGCGCGACGACGGGGGATCGGCCGGACCGGCGGCCGGGGTCAGCGGCGCCGCGGTCACCCCTTCAGCGCACCCTCCTGCACGCCCTTGAAGAAGAACCGCTGCGTGAAGGAGAACATGATGATGATCGGCACGAGGGCGATCATGGTGCCCGCGGCGATCAGGCGCGGGTCGACCGAGAAGCTGCTGTTCAGGTACGCCATGCCGACCGTGAGCGTGTACTTCGCGGGGTCGGAGAGCACGATCAGCGGCCACAGGTAGTCGTCCCACGCGCCGATGAACGCGAAGATCGCGACGACCGACACCATGCCGCGGATGTTGGGCCACACGATGTGCCGGATGCGCTGCCACGTGGTCGCGCCGTCGACGGTCGCCGCGTCGAGCACGTCCTTCGGGATCATGCGGCACGCGGTGGCCACGAGCAGCACGTTCATGGCGCTGATCGCTCCGGGCAGGAACACGCCCCACAGCGTGTCCGCGAGCCCGAGGGCGCGGATGGTGAGGAAGTTGCTGGTCACGGTCACCTCGCCGGGGAACAGCAGGGTGGAGAGCAGGATGCCCATCACGATCCACTTGCCGCGGAACCGCATGCAGCCCAGCGCGTAGCCCGCGAAGGTCGCCAGGATCACGTTGCTCAGCACCGTGCCGAGCGAGACGAGCAGGGAGTGCCACGCGTACAGGTACACCGGCACGATGTCGGCGACGCGCGTGTAGTTCTGCAGGGTGGGGTCGCGCGGGATCAGCTCCGGCGGGAACGAGTAGATGTTCTCCTGCGGACCCTTGAACGACGTGGACAGCTGCCACACGAACGGCCCGATCACCAGGAAGAGCACCAGGAGGAGCAGCGCGTAGCGGCCGATCAGCCCGCCGAGGGTCGGCTTGCTGAAGTCGCCGGAGCCGCGGTGCCGGAAGATGCGCTCGCGCGCGGGGCGGACCGGGGCGTCGTCGGCGCGGTCGTCGGCGCGCGGCGGGGTGAGCGTGGTCATGCGGAGACCTTCGCCTTCTTCTCGCGGTTCATGAACGCGATCGCGGCCAGGGGCACGAGCGTCAGGAGGAACAGGGCCACGCTGATCGCGGAGGCGTAGCCGATGTTGCCGTTGAGTCCGGAGCCCACCTGGCGGATCAGCATCACGAGCGACATGTCGTAGCCGCCGGGGCCGCCGGTGCTCTTGGACAGCACGTCGAGCTCGGCGAACACGCGCATGGCCGACACCGCGATCAGCACCGAGATGAGGAGCATGGCGCCGCGCACGGACGGGATCGTCACCGAGAGGAAGCGACGGAACGAGCCGGCACCGTCGAGCATCGCGGCCTCGTGGAGCTCCTTGCCCACGTTCCCCAGCGCCGCGAGGTACACGACCATGTAGTAGCCCAGGCCCTTCCAGACCGTGAGCAGGATGGCGCAGCCCAGCAGCAGCCAGCGGTCGACGAGGAACGCCATCGGCTTGTCGATCAGACCGAGGAACTCCAGGGTCTGGTTGATGATGCCGCGACTGTCGAACAGCCAGGTCCAGATGAGGGCGACCACCACGACCGAGGCGATCACGGGGAAGTAGAAGGTGGTGCGGAAGAACGAGATGCCCGGCAGCTTCTTCTGCACCAGCAGGGCGAGCAGCAGCGGCAGGATCGTGAGCAGCGGCACGCACACGACCACATAGATGAGGCACGTCGTCAGCGCGTTCCAGAACATCTCGTCGCCGAACATGCGCTCGTAGTTCGCGCCGCCCACGAACTCGGGGGTGCGCAGCGGGCGGGCATTCGTGAAGCTGAGGACGACGGTGTTGAGGAACGGCCACAGCGCGAACACCAGCACCCAGATCACGGCGGGGGCGAGGAGCAGCCACGGGGTGAACCACCGGTGGGACCTCATCGTCGTCCTTCGCTGCCGGGTGCCGGTGCTCGCGCTCATGGTCACTGGTCCACGCGGTTCGCGTTGGCGTACTCGACGATCTTGTCGAGCTGGGCCTTCGGGTCGGCCTCGCCGTTGACCGCGAGCGCGATCTGCTGCGTCATGTAGGTCGCCATGTCCGACGTCCACTGGAACGGCAGGGCCTTGGCGTCCTTCATCGCGCCGAACACCGTGTCGATCGCGGCGAGCTGCTTCTCGTCGGTGACGGAGGAGGCGATGTTCTCGACGACCTGGTCGCCGCCCTCGGCCGTTCCGGGCGCGGTCCCGACCGCGAGCGACGAGAACGCCACCTGGTTCTCCTGGTTCGTCGCGAACTCGGCGAACGCGAGCGCGGCTTCCTTGTTGTCGGAGTCGGCGGAGACGTTCAGGCCCTGCACGTAGAGCGGCGCGATGCCGAGGCGCGGGGTGGCGACGGTGTTCGCCAGCAGCGACGGGGCGTCCTTCTGCAGATCGGTCGTGAAGCCGGTGCCGCCGGTCGTGAAGGCGACCTTCTCCTGGATGTAGGCCTCGGCGTTGCCGCCGTAGTCGCCGGTGAGGGCCTCGGCGGGCATGGCGCCCGCGGCGTACGCGTCGGCGTACTTCTGGATGATCGCGGCGGCCTCGTCGGTGTTGAAGTCGAACTCGCCCTTGTCGTTGATGACCTCCATGCCCGCGGCCGTGAACGTGTCGAGCGCGGGGATCGAGGAAAGCAGCTGCACCTTGCCGCCCGACTCGGTGGCCACGTCGGTGGCGAGCGTGAGCAGCTCGTCGACCGTGGTCGGCAGGTTCTGCTCCGTGACGCCGTAGGGGGCGAGCTGGGCCAGGTTCCACCACGACGCATCGCTCGACAGGTACCACGGCAGACCGTAGGTGCCGTCGACGCCCGGGTACTGGCTGTAGGCCTCCCACGCGCCCGTGTTGTACGCCGACTTCAGGTCGGGGTCGGCCGTGTCGAGGTCGACCAGCTTGCCCGCGGCGACCAGCGGGTAGGCGATGTCGGGCGGCAGGTTGAGCACGTCGGGGAGGGTGTCGGCGTTGGCCTGGCTGAGGATCTTCTCCTGGTAGCCGTCGCCGGGCTGGTCGAGCCACTCGACCTTCACGTCGGGGTGCTCCTTCTCGAACGCGTCGATCAGGTCTTCGAAGTACGGCGTGAACTTCTCGTTCTTGAGCGACCAGGTCTGGAACTGGATCGTGCCGCTCAGGTCGCCGGAGGTGTCGATCGGCCCGGCGTCTCCGGCGCCGGCGCCACCGCCGGTGCAGCCGGCGAGCGCGAGGGCGCCGATCGTGAAGGTTGCCAGTGCAGCCATGCGTGCGGGAACTCTCATCGTGCTTCTTCCTCGAGGCGGGCGATTCGGCGCGGGTCCGACAGGACGGGACTACAGCGCTTTAGCTGATGAAACCATCCGAATCCATCGGTGTCAAGAGAGGGCGCGCGGAGCGCAGGCGGCGAGCGGAATCTCGTGCCGCGGTCTCGCTGCTCAAGCGTTATAGTGGTGCGATCCGCCCTCGTCGGGGGGCTCTGTCCGAAAGGTGCGAACACATGACGCAGCGTGGCGCTCTCGACGCTCCCCTGAGGTTCGGGGCGAACTACACGCCGTCGAAGGACTGGATGCACTCCTGGCTCGACTTCACGCCCGACGACGTGCGCCGCGACTTCGCCGCCCTCGCCGAACTGGGCCTCGACCACGTGCGCGTGTTCCCGCTGTGGACCGTGCTGCAGCCGAACCGCACCCTCATCCGCCCGAAGGCTCTCGACGACGTGCGGGCGATGGTCGACATCGCCGCCGAGTTCGAGCTCGACGCGAGCGTCGACGTGATCCAGGGCCACCTGTCGAGCTTCGACTTCGTGCCCGCCTGGCTGTACACCTGGCACGACCGCAACATGTTCACCGATCCGAGGGCGCTCGACGGGCAGGTCGCCCTGGTGCAGCGGCTCGCGGAGGCGCTGCGCGATGCCCCGAACTTCCTCGGCCTCACGCTCGGCAACGAGGTCAACCAGTTCTCGGCGCACACGCACCCCGCGCCGTGGCCGGTCACGGTCGACGAGGCCGGGGCGTGGATCGAGACCATGCTCGCGGCCGCGGGGGAGGCCGCTCCCGGACTTCCTCACGTGCACAGCGAGTACGACGCGGTCTGGTACATGGACGAGCACGGGTTCACCCCGGCGCACGCCTCGCGCCTGGGCGCCATGACCACGATCCACTCGTGGATCTTCAACGGCACGGCGCAGCGCTACGGCGGTCGCTCCGTCGCCGCCGACCGGCACGCCGAGTATCTGATCGAGCTGTCGCGGGCGTTCGCGACCGACCCGCAGCGCCCGGTGTGGCTGCAGGAGGTGGGGGCGCCGTCGAACTGTCTGGAGGCCGACGAGATGCCCGGGTTCCTGGAGGCGACGCTGCGCTCCTCGGCGCGGACCGAGAACCTCTGGGGCGTCACGTGGTGGTGCTCCCACGACGTGAGCCGCGACCTGGGCGACTTCCCCGACCTGGAGTATTCGCTCGGCCTGGTCGACCAGTCCGGCGCGGCCAAGCCGATCGGCCGGCGGTTCGCGGAGCTGATCCCCGAGCTGCGCGCGCGCACGACTGCCCCGGCGCGGTCGACCGGGATCGTGGTCGAGGTGGACGAGCGCGACGTGCCGGTGAGCCGGGCCGCGCTGAGCCCGGGAGGGGCGGTGTTCCAGGCGTGGGTCGATGCGTGCACAGCCGGACTCGACCCGGCCCTGGTCACCTCGGCCGACGCGGCAGACCCCGCGGTGCTGGAGGCTCGGGGCATCCGGGAGCTGATCCGCCCCGACCTCGCGGGCGACGCGGTCGGCCGCTACGGCTCGGTCAACACCGTCGTCGACGCCTGACACCATCCGTCGGCGCGCGTCAGGACGCGGGCGGCGCCGTGCTCTCGCGCGCCGTGAGGGTGGGGGTGGGACCGGCGACGCTGGGCAGGGTCGCGCCCGCCTCGATCTGCTGCAGCAGGAGCGTGGCCGCCTGCTCGCCGAGCTCGAACGTGTCGCGCGTCATGGCGGTGATGGACGGGTTGATGAGCCCGGCGATCACCGAGTCGTCGAAGGAGGCGAGGGAGACGTCGCGCGGCACGGTGCGCCCCATCTCCTGGGCGACGCGGAGTCCGGCGACCGCCATCACGTCGTTGTCGTAGACGATCGCGGTCGGGCGCTGCTTGCCGGAGAGCAGAGTGCGCGTGACCGCCGAGGCGCGTGCGGGGGAGAAGTCGGTCGCGATGACCTCGCCCGCGATGCCGTCCGCCGCGAGGCGCTCCAGCACCTCGGCGCGCAGGCGCGTGTGCTCGAGCTCGGCGGGTCCGGCGACGTAGGCGATGCGGGTGTGCCCGAGGGCCGCGAGGTAGGAGAACAGCGTCTCGGCCACCTCCTCGTCGCCGATCCAGACGCTCGGCACGTCGCCCTCCGCGGACGGCTCGGACCCGATCATCACGGCGCGGGCGTCCAGCGACGCGATGTTCGCCGCGCGCGGGTCGTCGTCGCGCGGATCGATGTAGATGATGCCGTCGACCTGATTCGACGACCGCCACTGGCGGTGCACCTCCATCTCCTCGTCGATGTCGGCGACCAGGCGCAGCTGCAGGCTGACCTTGCTCTCCGACAGCCGCGACTCGATGCCGGCGATCAGATCGGTGAAGAAGGCCTCGGAGCCCAGCGAGCGGGCGGGGCGGGCGAGTGCGAAGCCGACCGCGTTGGCACGGGCACCGACCAGGGCGCGTGCCGCGGAACTGGGCTGCCAGTGGTGCTCCTCGATGATCGCGAGGATGCGCTGCCTGGTCTCCTCGCTCACGCCGGGGCGACCGTTCAGGGCGAAGGAGACGGCACCGGGGGAGACGCCGGCCAGTCGCGCGATGTCCGCGATCGTGACGCGTTTCCCCGAGGCCATAGGCATCACCCTACTTGATCGGTTTAGCCTCGCGGGAGCGTCGTGGGTGTGCCGTAGACTCGAAGCGCTAGATCGTTTTAGTAAATCGGATAGCATCAGAACGCCCCCTCACCGTCGAGCCCGGAGAACAGCCATGCATGACGACACCTCGCTCACCGTCGGCCGCGTCAAGCGCGTGCTGGAAGAGCGCATCCGTCCCGCGATCCACTCGGCCTCCGTGCCGCTGACCGTCGAGCTGCACGAACTGCCCGGGGAGCCGATCCCGCCGGCCGAGGGGCTGGCGCTCGACTTCGCGCCGGGCGCGGTCGGGTCGCTGTGGGGCCCGGCCTGGGGCACCACGTGGTTCAAGCTCACGGGGCGCGTGCCGGCCGACTGGAAGGGGCGCCGGGTCGAGGCGCTGATCGACCTCGGCTTCGACGTGAACATGACCGGCTTCCAGTGCGAGGCCCTCGCGTACCGCCCCGACGGCACCCCGATCAAGAGCATCAACCCGCGCAACCAGTGGGTGCCGATCGCCGAGAACGCCCACGGCGACGAGCCCGTCGAGCTGTACCTCGAGGGAGCGTCGAACCCGGTGCTGCTCGACTACCACCCCTTCCTTCCGACGCAGGAGGGCGACATCCTCACCTCGTCGAAGGAGCCGCTGTACCGCCTGCGCCGCATGGACCTCGCGGTGTTCGAGCCCGAGGTGTTCGACCTGTCCCTCGACATCGAGGTGCTGTTCGAGCTGCAGGCCGAGCTGCCGGCGACCTCGCCGCGGCGCATGCGCATCCTCCAGGCGCTCGACGACGCCCTCGACGTGCTCGACCTCCAGCGCCTCGTCGAGACGGCCGCCGACGCCCGCGCCCGACTCGCCGACGTGCTCGCGGCCCCGGCCGAGGCGAGCGCGCACCGCATCTCGGCGGTCGGCCACGCGCACATCGACTCCGCATGGCTGTGGCCCGTGCGCGAGACCATCCGCAAGGTCGCCCGCACCACCTCGTCCATGACCACGCTCATCGACGAGCAGCCCGAGTTCCAGTACGGCATGTCCAGCGCGCAGCAGTACGCCTGGATCAAGGAGCACCGCCCCGAGGTGTGGGAGCGGGTCAGAGCCGCGGTCGCCGCGGGGCGCTTCCTGCCCCTGGGCGGCATGTGGGTCGAGTCCGACACCGTCATGCCCACCGGCGAGTCGCTCGTGCGGCAGTTCTCGCACGGCCAGCGCTTCTTCGAGCGCGAGTTCGGCATCCGGTCGAAGGGCGTGTGGCTGCCCGACAGCTTCGGCTACTCGCCCGCGCTGCCGCAGCTCATGCGCCGCGCCGGGTTCGAGTGGTTCTTCACGCAGAAGATCTCGTGGAACCAGCAGAACGTCTTCCCGCACCACTCGTTCCTGTGGGAGGGCATCGACGGCTCGCAGGTGTTCACGCACTTCCCGTCGATGGACACCTACAACTCGCAGCTCAGCGGCATGGAGGTCGCCAAGGCCGCGCGGCAGTTCAAGGAGAACCGTGTCACGTCGCGGTCGATCGCCCCGGTCGGCTGGGGTGACGGCGGTGGCGGCACGACCCGGGAGATGACGGGCAAGGCCGCGCGCCTGCGCGACCTCGAGGGCAGCGCGCAGGTCGTCTGGGAGCACCCGGACGACTTCTTCGACGCCGCGAAGGCCGAGCTGCCGCACCCCGCCGTGTGGGTGGGCGAGCTGTACCTCGAGCTGCACCGCGGCACTCTCACCAGCCAGCACGCCACGAAGGCGCTGCACCGCTGGGCCGAGCACGCGCTGGTCGAGGCGGAGCTGTGGGCCGCGACCGACGCCGTGCGCACGGGGGCCGCGTATCCGCAGGCGGAGCTCGACCGGCTCTGGCAGGCCGTGCTGCTGCACGAGTTCCACGACATCCTCCCCGGCACCTCGATCGCGTGGGTGCACCGTGAGGCCGTCGCCGTGCTCTCCGACGTGCTGTCCGATGCGCAGGACATCGCGGATCGGGCCCGGCGGTCGCTCGCGGGCGACGGGGACCGCGCGCTGCGGTTCGAGCCGACCTCGGTCGCGGGCGGACGGGCGCTGGGCGCGGCGTTCGTCGGGGAGCCGACCGCGAGCCCGGTGACGCTCACCGAAGCGGACGGCGGCTGGCGCCTGGAGAACGAGCTCGTGTCGGTCGTGGTGTCGGCGGAGGGCCTCATCGTGTCGGCGGTCGACAGGGCGTCCGGCCGCGAGACGGTTGCGCCGGGCAGGGCCGCGAACCTGTTCCAGCTGCACCAGGACTTCCCCAACATGTGGGACGCGTGGGACATCGACCGCTACTACCGCAACAGCGTCGAGGACCTCACCGCGGTGTCGGCGATCGAGGCCTCGGTGGTGGACGGTGTCGCGACGATCGTGGTCGAGCGGCGGTTCTCGGAGTCGACGATCACGCAGACGATCCTCCTCGCTCCCGACTCGCGCACCGTGGTACTGCGCAACGAGGTCGACTGGCACGAGACCGAGAAGCTGCTCAAGCTCGCCTTCCCGCTCGACATCCAGGCGTCGCACACCGAGGCCGAGACCCAATTCGGCTACCAGGCCCGCGTCACCCACACGAACACGAGCTGGGAGGCCGCGAAGTTCGAGACCTCGATGCACCGCTTCGTGCTGGTGCGCGAGCAGGACTTCGGCGCCGCGCTCGTCAACGACTCGATCTACGGCTACGACACCTCGCGCGAGGTCGGTGACGACGGGGTGACCACGACCGTGCGGCTCTCGCTGCTGCGCGCGCCGCGGTTCCCCGACCCCGACACCGACCACGGGCACCACGCCATCGAGGTCGGCTTCGTGATCGGCGCGGACGCCGCGATCGCCACGGCCGAGGGAATCCGGTTCAACGCGCTGCCCACCGTCGTGCGCGGTGCCCGCGAGGTCGAGCCCCTGGTGAGCGTGTCCGGCGAGGGCATCGTGGTGTCGGCGGTCAAGCTCGCCGACGACGGCTCTGGCGACGTGATCGTGCGCGTGTACGAAGCTCTCGGGCGCCGGACCACGGGCGAGCTGGCGGTCGGCTTCGAGCATCGCGAGGTGCGCGAGGTGAGCCTGATCGAGGACGACCTCGACGACGCGCGGACGGGTGGAGCGCTGCACCTGCGTCCGTTCGAGGTGCGCACCCTCCGCATCGCGCGCTGACCCCCGCGCGGGCCCGGGCGTTGTGCGCGGGCGGGGCGTGCGGGAGCATGACGGGATGGCGACGATCGACGACGTGCGGCGGATCGCGCTCGCGCTGCCCGGGGTCACCGAGGCCGTCAACGGTCACACGGGTCTGCCCGGGTGGCGCGTGACGCAGGGGCAGTTCGCGGGGCTGCGCGGCCCGACCGGCGCCGATCTGCGCCAGCTGGCCGAGCTCGGTCGGCAGTGGCCCGACGGCGAGGTGCTGTCGGTGCGCGTGGCGGATCAGGGCGAGAAGGAGGCGCTGCTGGCCGCGGAGCCGGAGGCGCTGTTCTCGATCCCGCACTTCGACGGCTACCCGGCGCTGCTCGTACGCCTGGACGTGGTGGACGCGGACCGGCTGGCGGAGCTCGTCACCGACGCCTGGCTCGTGCGTGTTCCGGCCACTGTCGCGAAGGACTGGCTCGCCGCGCACGGCCTCGCGTGAGTCCTCCCCGCACCCGGCGGTGGACGTCGAGGGCGTCAGGCCGGAGGCAGCCGCAGCACGTCGGGCGACTCGCCGCCGGTGAGGTCGTCGGCGATGCGGATGCTCCGGGCGAGGTCGTCGAGCGCGGTGCCGAGCGTGCCGAAGCGCTCCCGGTCGGCGCACACCGCCGTCAGCGTGATCAGGTGCGTGCCGGTGTCCCACGTGTACGTCGTGAACGGGGGCGTCGCGGGCGAGGGCGGCATCGCGACCACCAGCTTCTCGGCGACCCCGAGCCGCGTCGGGAACGAGGTGGTGTCGTCGTACTCCATGGGCATCGATGCCCGGGCGATGCGCACATCGGGCGTCAGCACCTGGGCGGTCGCCATCGCCACCACCAGCTCGGGCTCGGCCTTCCACGTCCACACCAGCACGCGGCCGTCGGCCTTCTTCATGAGCATCGGGGCGGCCTGGCTCATGGCCCACGCGCCGAAGCGCGATCCAGGGCGCTCGGTCGCCCCCACCGCCGCGTTCACCTGTCCCAGCAGCATGCGGATCGCGGCCTTCCGGTGCCGGCGCCCCTTCCATCCGAGGGAGTCGGTGACGGGGATCCACAGCTGGGGGTCGGCGTCGGCAGTCAGTCGCATGCGCCAACGCTAACGGCTCCGGCTGGGCGGATGCCGGTATGCCTCGGCGGCCCGGCCAGGGCCCTCGGGTAGAGTTGCGTGCGCCCGACCAGGGCTTTCCCTTGGCCGCCCCATCGTAAGGCAGCATGTCTGTGACCCCCTCCGACGATCCGACCGAGGCGTCCCCCGACGCCGCCGAAGCCCCCCGCCCGCTGAAGATCCTGATCGGCTGCGACACCTTCGCGCCCGACATCAACGGTGCCGCCCGCTTCGCCGAGCGTCTCGCGGCCGGCCTCGTCCAGCGCGGACACGACGTGCACGTGGTCGCCCCCAACCAGGCGTACCGCCGCTCGGCGCCTCACACCGAGGTGATCGAGGGCGAGCCGATGACGCTGCACCGGCTGCCGTCCGTGCGCTGGGCCCCGCACGACTGGCTGCGTTTCGTGTGGCCGTGGCGCTCCAAGCACTACGCGCGGAAGGTGCTCGACCGCGTGCAGCCCGACGTCGTGCACATCCAGTCGCACATCGTGATCGGGCGCGGCCTCGCGCGCATCGCGAAGCAGCGCGGCATCCCGGTCATCGCGACCAACCACGTGATGGCCGAGAACATCCTCGATCACACGACCATGCCGAAGTTCATCGACGACCTGGTGCTGAAGTTCGCCTGGGCCGATGCGAAGCGCACGTTCGACCTCACCCGCGCCATCACGACCCCGACCCGCCGCGCCGCCGACTTCCTCGAGAAGACGGTCGAGGTGCAGGGCGTCATCCCGGTGAGCTGCGGCATCGACCGCTCGCAGTACACGCCGGTGATCGCGCCGCGTGAGGAGAACCGCCTGGTGTTCGTCGGGCGCCTCACGGCCGAGAAGCAGGTCGAGGTCATCCTCAAGGCGATGACGAAGCTCGACCCCGCGTTGAACACGACGTTCGACATCGTCGGCGGCGGAGATCAGCGCAAGCAGCTCGAGAGCCTCACCGCGCAGCTCGGTCTCGCCGACCGGGTCACGTTCCACGGCCGCACGACCGACGAGGAGCTGCGCGCCCTGCTGTCGCGCGCGAGCCTGTTCGTGATCGCGTCGATCGCCGAGCTGCAGTCGATCGCGACCATGGAGGCGATGGCGTCGGCGCTGCCGATCGTCGCCGCGGACGCGGTGGCCCTGCCGCACCTGGTGCACGACGGCGAGAACGGCCACCTGTTCGAGCCGGGCAACGTCGACGAGCTCGCCGCGCGACTGACCGATGTCCTCACCGCCTCGCCTGGCGAGTACGAGCGGATGCAGCACGCCTCGCTCGACGGCGTCGCGATCCACGACATCAACCGCACGCTCGACACCTTCGAGGCGCTGTACCGCGACGAGCCGCTGCCGGAGTAACCGCATGCACATCGTCTTCTTCGGCGATCAGCACCTGGACTCCCTCGGTGGCGCGCAGGTGTCGATGCGGCTGCAGCGGACCTTTCTGGAGAGGGCGGGGCACACCGTGACGGTGGTCGCGCCGCGCATGCACGCGCACCGCGTTCCCGAGGGCGACGTGCCGGCCGGTGCCTACGTCGACCTCCCGTCCGTCCCGATCACACTCGACCGCGAGTACGCGATGAGCTGGCCGGGCCGCGCCACCGACCGCGCCCTCGACCGCGCCATGACGCAGCGCCCTCCCGTCGACCTCGTGCACGTGCAGGCCGACTTCTGGGGGGCGTTCATCGGACACCGCTACGCCCAGCGGCACGGGCTCCCCGTGGTGCACACCATGCACAACC
Organism: Microbacterium sp. K35; assembly: GCF_004794375.1. Lineage (NCBI taxonomy): Bacteria > Bacillati > Actinomycetota > Actinomycetes > Micrococcales > Microbacteriaceae > Microbacterium > Microbacterium sp. K35. The sequence continues at coordinate 17,301 of NZ_SSDM01000281.1, forward strand.
GCGTCGATGTGGGCCTCGCGGCGGTCACCCCGCTGCACCGTCCCGTGCTCGCGGTGCTCAACGCGTGGCGCCGCCGCGCGTTGCGGGGCATCGGGATCCGCGTGGGGGGCAGTGACGGCTGGTCGTACCTGCGCGGGCTCGCGGCCGGGGCCTCGGCGGTCACCGCGCCCTCCGGTCACTTCGCCCGGCGTCTGGAGCAGAACGGCGTTTTCCCGCACGTCGACGTGATCTGGAACGGCATCGACGACGACGTGCGGGCGAGCACCCTCGCCGCGGCGCCCGCCGAGCGCCGCCCGGGGCGTCCGCGCTTCGTGTGGCTCGGACGGATGAGCCCGGAGAAGCGCCTGCTGCCGTTCCTGGAGGCGTTCGTGGCCTCGGGCGTCGACGCCGACCTGGAGGTCATCGGGGGCGGCGCGCAGCGCTCGGCCGCGGAACGGATCGTCGCCGGTCGCGACGGCGTGATCTTCGCGGGGCGCCTCACCTACGCGCAGACGCTCGCGCGCATCGCCGACGCCGACGCGCTCGTCCAGACCTCCATCGGCTTCGAGACGCAGGGCATGACCCCGTTCGAGGCCGCGACGCTCGGCACGCCCTCGGTGGTGTGCGACCCCGACATCGCGGCCGAGCTCGAGGGCGGGCTGTGGGCCGTACCGGAGGCGGACCCCACCGCGTCGGAGCGCGAGCGCGAGGCGCAGAGCCTCGCCGACG
>NZ_SSDM01000282.1:0-24675 GCF_004794375.1 Microbacterium sp. K35
TGCCGCGATCGAGGCTCCGGGCGCATCAGTCGCGGCACCCTCGGCGGGCAAGGCGATCCCGGGTGCAGCGGCACCGGGTGCAGCGGCACCGGGCGCAGCCGCCACCGAAGCAGCTGCCACCGAAGCAGCGGCACCGGGCGCAGCCGTCACCGAAGCGGCCTCGGGAACGGGGGCGGGCTCGGCGCCGGTCGCAGATCCGAGCGCGGCGGAGGCCGACGCGGGCGGCCAGGGCTCTCCGCCCGGAACGCGCGGCAGGCCTCGACGAAGACGCGACGGCCCGGATGCGGCCGTCGCGGGAGGCGTCGCGGCGACAGAGGAGGCCGCAGAGCTCGCGCTCGGCTCGGCCGGCGGGGTCGTCTCGGCGCTGGTCTCGATCACGGGCGATGCGGCCGCGACGCCGACACCGCTCGCACCTTCCTCCGCGGCCTCGGAACCGACAGCGGCCCCGGACTGCGCCTGCGAGCCGGAGAGGGCCACCGACGCCTCATCCGCACCGACGGAGGCCGCATCCGCGACCTCCACGGACACGTCGGCCGGCGGCCACGGCTCGCCACCGGGCACACGCGGCAGACCGCGTCGCAGCATCCGCGTGGCCATGACTACTTCTTCCGCGCCTCGAGCGCGGCGATCACCTGCGGCACGATCGTGAACACGTCGCCGACGATGCCGAAGTCCGCGACGTCGAAGATCGGCGCCTCCGGGTCTTTGTTGATCGCGACGATGTTCTTCGACGTCTGCATGCCCGCCCGGTGCTGGATCGCGCCGGAGATGCCGAGTGCGACGTACAGCTGCGGCGACACCGAGACACCCGTCTGCCCGACCTGGTGCGACTGGGGGATGTAGCCCGCGTCGACGGCCGCGCGCGAGGCGCCGACCGCCGCACCGAGGGCGTCGGCGAGCTCCTCGACGAGCACGAACTTCTCCTTCGACGCCAGGCCGCGCCCCCCGGAGACGACACGGGTCGCCCCGCGCAGCTCGGGCCGGGTCGACGTGGCCTCGACGGCTTCGACCGGACCGGCGGTCGCCGCGACCGCACCCGACGGGGCGACCGTCAGCTGCTCGACCTGCGGGGAGGCGACGGCCTCGGCCCGCGCGTCGACCGCGCCCTGCCGCACCGTGACCACGAGCGTGCCGTAGGTCGCGGCCGCATCGACGAGGTAGGCCCCGCCGTACACCGAGTGGTGGGCCACGACGCCCTCCTCGTCGCGGGAGAGCCCCACGGCGTCGACGGCGAGCGCACCGGGGAGGCGCACCGCGAGGCGACCGGCGACGTCGCGTCCGGAGATCGAGTTCGACACGAGCACCGCATCGGGGTTCACCTGTGCGACCGCGGCCTGCAGGGCGTCGACGAGCGGCACGGTGAGCGCGGTCGCATCGCCCTCGGCGGTCAGCACGACGGCGGCACCGGCGGCCGCGGCCTGATCCACGGCCTCCTTCCCGCCGCCCACGACGAGGGCTACGGGGGTGCCGATGCCGGCCGCAGCCCCCATCAGACCGGCAGTGCTGCTGGCGGCGTTCCCGGACGGGTCGAGGTCGACCAGGACGAGGATCGGGTTCTCGGGGTACGCCATGTCACACCAGCCTGTTCTGCACGAGGAAGTCGACGAGCTTGTCGGCGGCATCACCCTCGTCGGTGATCTTGACGCCCGCGGCGCGCGGGGGCTTCTCCGCGACCGCGGTCATGATGGTGCGGGGCGCGGCGGCGGGATCGGCCGACACGTCGAGGTCGGCGAGGGTCAGCACCTCCAGCGGCTTCTTCTTCGCCGCCATGATGCCCTTGAAGTTCGGGAACCGGGCGTCGGGTAGCGCCTCGGTGATCGAGATGACGGCGGGCAGCGGTGCCGTGACCTGCTGTCCGCCGAAGTCCGCACCGCGGGTGCCCGAGACGCCGTCCGCCGTGATCTCCACGGACGTGAGCGCGGTGGCCTGCGCCCAGCCCAGGTGCTCGGCGAGCATGGCGGGGATCACACCGCCGGAGCCGTCGGTCGAGAGGTTGCCCGTGATGACGAGGTCGGGGGCGCCACGACGGATGGCCGCGGCGAGGACCTCCGCGGTGAGCCCCAGGTCGGCGCCCGCGAGCTGCTCGTCCGCGATGTGGATGGCCGAACCGGCTCCGATCGCGAGCGCGCGCCGCACCGACGCGGTGGACCCCTCGGGTGCCATGGCGACGGCGACGACCTCGGTGCCCTCGTTCTTGTCGGCGTAGCTCAGGGCCACTTCGAGGGCCCGCTCCGTGATCTCGTCGAGCACGACGTCTCCGACCGCACGATCCGCGAGCCCCGTCTCGAGATCCAGCTTGCGATCGCCATAGGTGTCCGGCACCTCTTTGACCAGGACGAAGATCTTCATCGAATGCTCCTCACGACACGGCGAGTCTATCGGCATGGCGGTCTATGTAGCCAAAAACCGAGGAAACCCCCGGCTGCGGCCCGCGAATCCGCGGTGAATGTATACATAACCGACAGCCACGCCCTGCGCGACCGCGTCCGAGGCAACCCGCGACGCGCCGGTACCGTAGAGACGTGGTCCGCCCTCGCCCTCTCCCCGTCGATCCGCTCGCCGAAGCCAAGCGGCAGTGGGTCGCGCACGGCTGGACCGACGCGGCCGACGGCATGACGGTCGTCACCTCGGTCATGCGCGCGCAGCAGCTGCTGCTCGCCCGGGTCGACGCGGCCCTCAAGCCCTTCGCGCTGAGCTTCGCGCGGTACGAGGTGCTGCGGCTGCTCGCGTTCAGCCGCACCGGGCGGCTTCCGCTGTCGAGCGTCGTCGCGCGCCTCCAGGTGCATGCGACCACGGTCACCAGCACCGCCGAGCGCCTGGTCCGCGACGGCCTCGTCGTGCGCGAGCCGCACCCGCACGACGGCCGGGCCGCGATGCTCGCACTGACCGCGGAGGGACGCGACCTGGTCGAGCGTGCCACCGCCGCGCTCAACGCCGACGTGTTCGCCGACCCCGGCCTGAGCCACGACGACGCCGCCGAACTGGTCGCGATCGTCGCCCGCATGCGCCGCGACGCCGGGGACTTCATCGACCCCCGCCCCCTCCCCGAGCCCCTCTGATGCCCCGGTTCGTGATCGAGACCGTCGTCGCCGCGCCCCCGCAGGAGGTGTTCGACGCCGCGCTCGACCCGGCCCTGCACCTCGCGTCGATGGCCCGCTACGGCGAGACGATGATCGAAGAACCCGCGGGTGGCCGCTTCTCCGAGGGGTCGACGGTGACCTGGCGCGCGCGGCACTTCGGCATCCCCTTCCGGCTGCGCTCCGTGGTCTTCGACATCGAGGCGCCGTCCCGGTTCACCGACCGCCAGCTCCGCGGGCCGTTCGGCGACCTCCGGCACGAGCACGTCTTCGAACCGCATCCGCGCGGCACCCTCATGCGCGACACCATCGCGTTCCACTCGCCCCTCGGGCCGCTCGGCCGCCTCGTCGACGCCCTGGTGCTCGGCCGCTACATGGAACGGCTCATCCGCGAGCGCAACGACGCCCTGGTCGCTGCGATCGAGGGGCGGCGGGCGTAACCTCTGGGCATGAGCGAACTGCGCCTGCACACCGTCCTCACCGGTCGCGGTCCCGCCGCGGCGATCCAGCTCACCGACGAGCAGGTCGCCTCGTTCGGGGCCGGCAAGAGCTTCCCCGTCGCCGTCACCATCGGCGGCCGCACCGCGCGACTGCGGCTGGCCCGCATGGGCGGCGAGAACCTCATCGGCTTCAGCAAGGCGGTTCGCGCCGACCTCGGGGTGGAGATCGACCAGGAGGTCGACGCCGTGATCCGCCTCGACACCGCCGAGCGCACCGTCGACGTGCCGCCCGCGCTGGCCGAGGCGCTCGACGCCGACCCCGCCCTGCGGGCGGCCTTCGACGCCCTCTCCCCCAGCGCCCGCAAGGAGCACGCGCGCGCGGTCGCCGACGCCAAGCAGCCGGCGACGCGCGACCGCCGGATCGCGAAGATCCTCGACGGTCTCCGCGGCTGACCGTTCACAGCCCCTCGGGATCCCGGGCGAACCGGCGCCACACCGCGCGGCGCGCGCAGCAGTCCCGCGTCTCTGAGGAGCCGTGAACCGGGGTCAGCGGTTCTGGAAGTCGGGCTGGCGCTTCTCGCGGAACGCGGCCATGCCCTCCTTCTGGTCGGCCGTGTCGAACAGCGCCGCGAACGCCTCCTTCTCATGGGCGAGGCCCTCCGCGAGCGTGGTCTCCATGGCCGCATCGAGGGCGGCCTTGGCGGCGTACACCGACGGCAGCGACTTCGCCGCGATGCCGTCCGCGAGCGCGGTCGCCTCGGCCAGCAGCTCCGCCGCGGGCACGACGCGCGACACCAGTCCCGCCCGCTCGGCCTCCTCCGCGCCGAGGAAGCGGCCGGACAGCACGAGCTCGGCCGCCTTGTAGTAGCCGACCGCGCGGATGAGCCGCTGCGTGCCGCCCATGCCCGGGATGACGCCGAGGTTGATCTCGGGCTGGCCGAACTGCGCGGTGTCGGCCGCGAGGATGATGTCGCACATCATCGCCAGCTCGCACCCCCCGCCGAGCGCGAAGCCCGACACCGCGGCGATGACCGGGGTGCGCACGGCGGCGAAGTCCCGCCACGCCCCGAAGTGATCCGTCTCGCGCATCTGCGCCGCCGACATCCCCTCCATCTCCTTGATGTCGGCTCCGGCGGCGAACGCCTTCTCCGAACCCGTGACGACGATCGCGCCGATGCCGTCGTCGGCGTCGAAGGCGAGCGCGGCGGCCGTGATCTCCTCGGCGACGGTGCTGTTCAGCGCGTTGAGGGCCTGCGGGCGGTTCAGGGTGATCCATCCGACCCGTCCGCGCTGCTCCACCAGGATCGTCTCGTACTCGGTCATCTGTCTCCCTCTCCGTCGTGGTCCTGCTTCAGTATCGCCCGTCGCGTCGCTCGCCCGTCGCCGGCGCTCCCGCTCAGGAACCGGCCGTCCCGTCGCCGGCGCTCCGTGCTCCGCGACGGGGGTGCTACACGCGGTCGTCGCGGATGTCGGTGATGATGCCGGAGAAGTCGCGCGTGGCCCCGTCGCCCGCGGCGTACGCGGCGTAGAGCTGCTGCGCGAGCCGGCCCATCTTCGCGTCGGTGGAGGTCTGCTCGATCGCCTGCAGCGCGAGGCCGAGGTCCTTCGCCATGAGCGCCCCCGCGAAGCCGGGCTGATAGTCGCGGTTGGCGGGGCTCGTGGGCACCGGACCGGGCACGGGGCAGTTCGTCGTGATCGACCAGCACTGCCCCGACGCCTGCGACACCACGTCGAACAGTGCCTGGTGCTCGAGCCCCAGCCGCTCGCCGAGCACGAACGCCTCGGCCACGGCGATCTGCGACACCGCGAGCACCATGTTGTTGCAGACCTTCGCCGCCTGGCCGAGACCCGAGCCACCGCAGTGCACGATCCGCTTGCCCATGACCTCGAGCAGCGGCAGCGCCGCCGCGTAGTCCTCCTCCGAGCCGCCCACCATGAACGCCAGCGTCCCGGCCTCGGCACCCACGACCCCGCCGGACACCGGGGCGTCGATGTTGCGGTGACCGGCGGCGAGCGCGAGCGCGTGCGCGGCGCGGGCCTCGTCGACCGCGATCGTGGACGACTCGATGAACAGGGTGCCGGGGCGCGCCGCCGCCAGCAGCTCGGTGCGATACGCCTCGATCACGTGCTTCCCGGCGGGGAACATCGTGATCACGACCTCCGCGTCGGTCACGGCCTCCGCGCCGCTGGCCGCCACCGGGATCCCGGCCGCCCGCGCCGCCTCCACGGCCGCGGGCACGAGGTCGAAGCCGTGCACCTCGTGTCCCGCCGCGACGAGGTTCTTCGCCATCGGCAGGCCCATGTGGCCGAGGCCGAGGAAGGCCACGCGGGTCATGAGGCGCTCCGCATCGACGCCGACCCCGCCGGCCGCAGCATCTCCCGGCCGACGATGAGTCGCATGATCTCGTTGGTGCCCTCGAGGATCTGGTGCACGCGCAGGTCGCGCACGATCTTCTCGATGCCGTAGTCCTGCAGGTAGCCGTAGCCGCCGTGCAGCTGCAGCGCGCGGTTGGCGACGTCGAAGCCGGCGTCGGTGGCGAACCGCTTCGCCATGGCGCAGCGCATCGTGGCGTCCGGCGCCTTCGCGTCCACCGCCTCCGCACCGTCGCGCACCATGAGCCGCGCGGCCTGGAGGTCGGTGCGCATGTCGGCGATCGCGAACAGGATCGACTGCTTCTCGGCCAGCGGCTCCCCGAACGCCACCCGCTCGTGCACGTACTGCACGGCGCGGTCGAGGGCCGCCTGGGCTCCGCCGAGCGAGCAGGCGGCGATGTTGAGGCGCCCGCCGTTGAGCGCCGACATCGCGATCGCGAACCCGCGACCCTCGTCGCCGAGCATCGCGGCTGCGGGCACCCGCACGCCGTCGAGGATCACCTGCCGGGTGGGCTGCGCGTGCCAGCCCATCTTCTTCTCCGGGGCGCCGAAGCTCAGCCCCTCGGCGTCGCCCGGCACGAGGAAGGCGCTGATGCCGCGCGCTCCCGGCTCGCCCGTCCGCGCCATCACGACGTACACGGCCGCCTCGCCCGCCCCCGAGATGAACTGCTTGACGCCGGTGAGCAGGTAGTCGTCGCCGTCGCGCACGGCGCTGGTCGCCACGTTGGCGGCGTCGGATCCGACCCCCGGCTCGGTGAGGCAGTAGCCGCCGAACTCCTGCATGGCCGTGAGCTGCGGCAGCCAGGCGGCACGCTGGGTGTCGTCGCCGTAGGTGTCGATCATCCACACCACCATGTTGTGGATGGAGATGTAGGCGGCGACCGCGGGGTCGGCCTTGGCGAGCTCCTCGAAGATCGCGACGGTGTCGACGCGGGAGAGGCCGGTGCCGCCGTACTCCTCGCTCACGTAGATGCCGCCGAGCCCGAGCTCGCCGCCGCGGTTCAGCGACTCCCGTGGGAACAGGTGCTTCTCGTCGCGCTCGGCGGCCTGCGGGGCGAGCTCGGTCTCGGCGAACTCTCGGACGGCGTCGAGGATGGCCTCGCGCTCCTCGGCGGTGGTGGTGACGCTGGTCATGGTCATGTCGGTTCCTCGGGCGATCAGTGCATGGTGGGGATGACGAAGCTGGCGCCGTCGCGGATGCCGCTGGGCCAGCGACTCGTCACCGTCTTGGTCTTCGTGTAGAAGCGGAAGGCATCGGCGCCGTGCTGGTTGAGGTCGCCGAAGCCGCTGCGCTTCCAGCCGCCGAAGGTGTAGTACGCGATGGGCACCGGGATCGGCACGTTCACCCCGACCATGCCGACCTCCACACGGGCGGCGAAGTCGCGGGCCGCGTCGCCGTCGCGCGTGAAGATCGCGACGCCGTTGCCGTACTCGTGCTCCGACGCCATCCGCAGCGCCTCCTCGTAGTCCGCGGCCCTCGCGATCACGAGCACGGGGCCGAAGATCTCCTCGCGGTAGATCGCCATGTCGGTCGTCACGTGGTCGAACAGCGTCGGCCCGAGGTAGAACCCCTCCTCGTGCCCTGGCACCGTGAAGCCGCGGCCGTCGGCGAGGAGCGTCGCCCCCTCGTCCACGCCCTGCTGGATGTAGCCGGTGACGCGGTCCACGGCGTCGCGCGAGACCAGCGGGCCGTAGTCGACGTCGGCCGCGAGCGAGGGCCCGACCCGCAGCTGGGCGACCCGCTCGACGAGCTTGGCCGCGAGCGCGTCTGCCGTCTCCTCCCCCACGGGCACCGCGACCGAGATCGCCATGCAGCGCTCGCCCGCCGAGCCGTAGCCCGCGCCGATCAGCGCGTCCACCGCCTGGTCGAGGTCGGCGTCGGGCATCACGATCATGTGGTTCTTGGCGCCGCCGAAGCACTGCGCCCGCTTGCCGTGCGCGGCCGCGGTGGCGTAGATGTACTCGGCGATGGGTGTCGAGCCCACGAAGCCGACCGCGCGGATCCGGTCGTCGCTCAGCAGCGTGTCGACCGCCTCCTTGTCGCCGTGCACCACGTTGAGCACGCCCGCCGGGAGCCCGGCTTCGAGGAACAGCTCCGCCAGCCGGACGGGCACCGAAGGATCGCGCTCGCTGGGCTTGAGCACCACGGCGTTGCCGGCGGCGAGCGCGGGCCCGGCCTTCCACAGCGGGATCATGGCCGGGAAGTTGAAGGGGGTGATGGCGGCGACGACACCCAGGGGCTGTCGCATCGAGTACACGTCGATGCCCGCGCCCGCGCCGGTGGAGTACTCCCCCTTGAGCAGGTGGGGCGCTCCGGCGGAGAACTCGATCACCTCGAGGCCGCGCTGGATGTCGCCCTTCGCGTCGTCGACGGTCTTGCCGTGCTCGCTCGCCAGCAGTTCGGCGAGCGACTGCATCTCGCGCTGCGCCAGGTCGAGGAACCGCAGCAGCACCCGCGCGCGCTTCTGCGGATTGGTCGCGGCCCAGGCGGCCTGCGCCTCCTCGGCGGTGGCGATCACGCGGCGCACCTCCTCGGCGGAGGCGAGCGGCACGCGCGCCTGCACCGCGCCGGTGCTCGGATCGAAGACGTCGGCGAAGCGTCCGTCGTCGGGGGTGAGAAGCGTTCCGCCCACGAAGTGCGGGATCGTACGGGTCATTGTGTGACATCCCTCCGTGCCGTCGTTGGCACATCGCGAGTTTACTCCGGCGTCCGTGAAAATACGAGGACGTCCTTGTATCTCCGCGCACGGCCGGTCCCCGCCCCGAGCGGCGCCGTTCGCACCCCGTTCACCCGCGCGTCACCTCGGCCGATTACAACTGCAGGTGCACGGACAGTGACTCAGACCGGATCGGGTAATCGCGTCCTCCGTGCGCACGGTGAGCGCTCTCGCTCCCGTCGCGGCCCCCAACGCCGCGTGACCCCCGCCGAATCGGGTCGGCGGGGGTCTTCTCCGTGCGGACGCCGCCGCGCTCCGGCGAAATAGAATCGTGCTGGCGCCGCGACCCTGGCGCCCCCACCCCACCCGGCGTCCGCACCCCGATGCCCCCACCCCCGAGGACCGCACCATGTCCGCAACCGCCCCCGTGTCCGAGCCCGTCACCGTCTCCATCCGCCGCGAGGTCGACCCCGAGCGCATCGCCGAGGCGACCGCCTGGGTGCAGACCGGCGTGAACCTGGCGACGAAGTACCCGGGCTTCCTCGGCTCGGGGTGGGTGCGCGCGGGCGAGGACTCGCAGGTGTGGCACATGCTCTACCGCTTCGCGAGCGAGGAGTCGCTGACCGCCTGGGAGCAGTCGGGCGAGCGCACCTGGTGGCTCTCCATGGGCGAGGGCTTCGTGCGCAGCGAACGCTCCAAGCGCCGCACCGGCATCGAGGGGTGGTTCGACGAGCCGTCCACCGGCTCCATCCCCGTGGTCGAGCCCGACGGCACGACCACGGTCGCCGTGGCCCCCGCGCCGCCGCGCTGGAAGCAGGCGGTGTCGATCTGGCTCGGCTTCTTCCCCGTCAACCTCGCCTTCACGTACGCCATGAGCCCGGTGCCGGGATGGGACGGCCTGCCGATCTGGCTGCGCGTTCTCGCGACCACGCTCGTGCTCACGCCGATCATGACCTACTGGGTGCTCCCCTGGGTCACCCGCTCCCTGCGCGGCTGGCTCGCCCGCTGACGCTCACGCGCCGTCCGGCGTGACCTTCTTCTTCCCCGGCTCGACGAGCGACAGCGGATCCGCGATGTCCTCCAGCGACTTGCCCGCCGCGCTCACCCCGAACACCCCGCAGACCACGCCGCCGAACATCATGATCGCGGCACCGAGCACGTAGCCCCAGAAGAGCGGGCCGCGGTCGCCGGACTCGGCGCTCGCCCCGATCAGCGCCCCGTAGAGCACCGGGGCGATCGCGCCGACGAGCTGGCCGATGGAGAAGACGTACGAGATCACCTGGCTGCGCAGCTCCAGCGGGAAGATCTCGCTCACCGTCAGGTAGGCGGCGGACGCACCGGCGGAGGCGAAGAAGAACGAGGCGCACCAGAACGCCGTGTGCGTCGCCGCGTTCAGAACGCCCGCGTTGAACAGGAAGGCGCTGACCAGCAGGATCAGCCCGGCGAGCACGTACGTGCCGAAGAGCATGCGGCGCCGGCCCCACGTGTCGAAGAAGTGACCGAGGATGAGGGCGCCGGCGAGGTTGCCGACCGCGAAGACGATGAAGTACTGCGAGGCGGAGGCGGGCGGGGTGTCGTAGAAGTTCTCGAGCACCAGCGCGTAGGTGAAGAAGATCGCGTTGTAGAGGAACGACTGCGTCACCATCATCGTGATGCCGACCAGCGTACGGCGCGGGTACTTCTGGAACAGCACCTTCGCGATCACCAGGAACGGCACGCTGCCGTACTCCTTGACCGTGATCGCCTTGTCCTCGTCGACCGGGTCGATCGTCTTGCCCTCCTTGCGGATGCGCTCCTCGATCGCGTCGACGTTGCGCTCCGCCTCCTCCTCACGGCCGTGCGTCATCTGCCAGCGCGGGCTCTCCGGGATGTGCCGACGCAGCCAGATGATCAGCAGGCCGAGGATCGGACCGACGAAGAAGCTGAGCCGCCAGCCCAGGTCGGCGGGCAGGAGGTCGGTGTTGAGGAAGAACATGTTCGCCACGGCACCCAGGGCCGCACCGCCCCAGTAGGTGCCGTTGATCGCGATGTCGACGCGGCCGCGGTACTTCGCCGGGATGATCTCATCGATCGCGGAGTTGATGGCGGCGTACTCGCCGCCGATGCCCGCGCCGGCGACGAACCGCCAGATGTAGAAGAACCACGGGGCGAACGCGAGACCGGCCACCGCGGAGCCCACGAGGTAGACCGCGAGCGAGATCAGGAAGAGGTTCTTGCGCCCGAGGCGATCGGCGAGGCGACCGAACACCAGCGCCCCGAACACCTGGCCCAGCAGGTAGCACGTGCCGGCGAGACCCACCTCGGCCGGGCCCATGCCGAGGGTCTCGGCATAGCCGTTCGCGGCGACGATCTGCACCTCGAGCCCGTCGAGGATCCACGAGAAGCCGAGGCCGACGACGATCATCCAGTGGAAGCGCGACCACGGCAGCCGGTCCATGCGCGCCGGGACGAGCGACCGGACCTCCTTGACGGTGACCTCGGATGCGGACATGAACCCTCCTTCGTGCGGGGCGCGAACGGCCCGCATCCGGTTCTACTCCGCCCGGGAATTCGCCGCATCGCCTTGACCCCGAGGGCTCCATCACGCTACAGCGCCGCCGAGAACCCTCGGCGGCGCTGTCAGATCGTGCTCGCGGCGGTCAGGCCGACGCCTCCTCGGGGCGCTCCTGCACCTCGATCGCGGCGGTGTCCGGCGTGTACCCCTCGACGTGCCGCTCCTCGGCTCCGACGTACGCCGAGAGCGGCCGGATCAGGGCGTTCGACGACTGCTGCTCCAGGATGTGCGCCGTCCACCCCGTGATCCGCGCCGCGACGAACAGCGGCGTGAAGGTCAGGGTGTCGAAGCCGATCAGGTTGTAGGCGGGGCCCGACGGGTAGTCCAGGTTCGGGTAGATGCCCTTGCGCTCCACGAACTCGCCCTCCAGACGCTCGTAGAGCTCGGCCACCTCCGGGCGGTCGTAGTGGCGCACCAGGGTGTCGAGCGCGGCCTTCATGGTGGGCACCCGCGAGTCGCCGCGCTTGTAGACGCGGTGACCGAACCCCATGATCTTGCGCTTCTCGGCCAGCGCCTTGTCGAGCCACTCGGTCACGCGGTCGGCCGCGCCGATCTCGTCGAAGATGTGCATCACGGCCTCGTTCGCACCGCCGTGCAGCGGGCCCTTGAGCGCCCCGATCGCCCCGACGACCGCGGAGTACAGGTCGCTGAGCGTCGAGGTGATCACGCGCGCCGTGAAGGTGGACGCGTTGAAGGAGTGCTCCGCGTAGAGCGTCATCGAGCGGTTGAACGCATCGACCACCACCGGGTCCTGCTCCTCGCCGAACGTCATCCAGAGGAAGTTCGCCGCGTAGTCCAGGTCGTCCCGCGGCTCGACCGCCGGCAGGTCCCGCCGACGCCGCTGCCCGTAGGCGACGATCGCCGGAAGGGCCGCGAACAGGCGCAGGCTGCGCTCCAGGTTGACCTCGGGCGTGCCGACCGCATCGAGCACGTTGCGGATGCCGGCCGTCTCGACCGCGCCGATCACGCTCACCGCCGTGCGGACCTCGTCCATCGGGTGGGCGTCCAGCGGCAGCCGGTCGATCGCATCCTTCACCTCGGGCGTGAGGGCGCGGTGCCGCCGCTCCTCCAGGCGGAACGCCGCGAGCTCGTCCCCCGTGGGCAGCTCGCCGTTCCACAGCAGATACGCGACGGCCTCGAACGGCTGCGTGTCGGCGAGTTCCTGCACCGGGTAGCCGCGGTACAGCAGGCTGTTCGTCTCGGGGTTGACCTTCGAGATCGCGGTCGTGTCGACGACGACCCCCGCGAGGCCCTTCTTGATGTCCGGCTCGGTCATGCTCACTCCTTCGTGATGGTGAAGTTGAAGACCCCGGAGTCGAAGTGGTTGTACGACTCGTAGTCGATCAGGTCGTAGAGATCGGCGCGGTGCTGCATCTCGCCGAGCGTCGAGGTCAGATGCCCCTCGTCGTTCAGCGTATCGAGCGCACGGCCCGCGGCGCCCATCGCGATCCGCAGCAGCGACACCGGCCAGATCACCATCCGCACCCCGGCGCTGCGGAGCTGGTCGACCGAGAACAGCTCGCTCTTGCCGAACTCGGTCATGTTCGCGAGGATCGGCACGTCGAGCGCCTCCGCCATCGCCTCGAACTCGTCGAGCGTGCGCATCGCCTCGGGGAAGATCGCGTCGGCACCCGCGTCGACCAGGGCCTTCGCGCGGTCGATCGCGGCGTCCAGTCCCTCGATCGCCCGGATGTCGGTGCGCGCCATGATCAGGAAGTTCTCGTCGCGGCGGGCGTCGGCGGCGGCACGGATCCGCTTGATCGCGGTGTCCTCATCGACCACGCTCTTGCCGTCGAGGTGACCGCAGCGCTTGGGGTTGATCTGGTCCTCGATGTGGGTGCCGGCGAGTCCCGCGTCCTCCAGCTCCTGAATGGTGCGGGCCACGTTCATGGGCTCGCCGAAGCCGGTGTCGGCGTCGACGATCGCGGGCAGGTCGGTCATGCGCGCGATCTGCTTGGCGCGTCCGGCGACCTCGGTCAGCGTCGTGAGGCCGATGTCGGGCAGCCCCAGGTCGGCGGAGAGCACCGCGCCCGAGATGTACACGCCGTCGAACCCCTTCTGCTCGATCAGCCGGGCGCTGAGCGGGTTGAACGCGCCGGGGAACCGCAGCAGCTCGCCCGAGGACAGGCGCTCCCGGAACAGCCGCCGCTTCTCGGCGGGCGTGACGGTGGAGTACAGCATCAGAACAGGCCTCGGGGAGCCGGGGCGGCGTCGAGCACACCGGGCTTCGCGACGATCGACAGCTCGGCGACCTCGGCGGCCGTGAGCTCGGGGAGGCGCTGCACGAGCTCCAGGAACCGGTCGATCTCGGCCGGCTCCAGCACGGGCTCCGCGAGCAGACGGAACTTCGCGATGTAGTCGGCGCGGGCGAACGGTCGCGCGCCGAGCGGGTGCGCATCGGCCACGGCGATCTCGTCGACCACGGTGCTGCCGTCGGTGAGGCGGATCTCGACGCGACCGCCGAACGCCTTCTCGTCCGGATCCTCCGAGTGGTAGCGGCGCGTCCACTCCGGGTCCTCGGCCGTGGTGATCTTGTGCCACAGGGCGACCGTGTCGGCGCGGCCCGCGCGCTCCGGGGCGTACGAGTCGACGTGGTGCCAGCCGCCGTCCTGCAGCGCGACCGCGAAGATGTACGGCACCGAGTGGTCGAGGGTCTCGCGCGACGCGGTGGGGTCGTACTTCTGCGGGTCGTTCGCGCCGGAGCCGATCACGTTGTGCGTGTGGTGGCTGGTGTGGATGACGATGGACTCGATGTTCGCGGGGTCGCGGAGGGCCGGGTTCGCGAGGCCGAGGCGGCGGGCGAGGTCGATCAGCGCCTGCGCCTGGTACTCCGCGGAGTGCTCCTTCGTGTACGAGTCGAGGATCGCGCGCTTCGGCTCACCCGCGGCGGGCAGCGGCACGTCGTACGCGGCGTCCTTGCCGTCGAGCATCCAGGCGATCACGCCGTCCTCGCCCTCGTAGATCGGTGCCGGGCTGGTCTGTCCGCGCATCGCCCGGTCGACCGCCTCGACGGCCATCTTGCCCGCGAAAGCCGGGGCGTGCGCCTTCCACGTGGAGATCTCGCCCTTGCGGCTCTGCCGGGTCGCGGTGGTGGTGTGCAGCGCCTGGCCGACCGCCTGGTAGATGGTCTCGACGTCGAGGTCGAGCAGGGTGCCGATGCCGGCCGCGGCCGACGGGCCGAGGTGGGCGACGTGGTCGATCTTGTGCCTGTGCAGGCAGATCGCGCGCACCAGGTCCATCTGGATCTCGTAGCCGGTGGCGATGCCGCGCACGAGCGCCCGGCCGTCTTTGCCCGCGTGCTGGGCGACCGCGAGGATCGGCGGGATGTTGTCACCTGGGTGCGAGTACTCGGCGGCGAGGAACGTGTCGTGGTAGTCGAGCTCGCGCACGGCGACACCGTTCGCCCACGCCGCCCACTCCGGGCTGGTGCGGTGGTCGAGCGCGGCGCCGAACAGGTTCGCCCCGGCACCCCCGGTCGACACCAGGTGGCTGAACGCCTGCGCGCGGGCGGCCACGATGGGGGCGCGGGTGAGCGAGGCCGCGGCGACGGCGGCGTTGTCGATGATGCGGTTGACGATCATGTCGACGACGGGCTGCTCGACCTCGACCCGGTCGACGGCGACCTCGGCGATCTTCCACGCGAGCTGGTCCTCGCGGGCGAGGTTCTCGGAGCTGGCGTGCACGCGGACGTGGTGGGTGACGGTCATGAGTGTCCTTCGCTGTCGGGGAGGGAGTCGAGGATGCCGGTGAGCGCGTTGTGCAGGTGCACGTGCGTGGCATGGGCGGCCAGGTCGCCGTCGCGCGCGGCGAGCGCCTGCGCGATCGTGCGGTGCTCGGCGGCCGACGCGGCGAGCCGGGCGGGCTTGTCCTTGGCCATGCGCCGCACCCGCACCAGGTGCGTGCGCACGGTGCGCAGGGCCGCGGCGATGTAGTCGTTGTCGACGGCGTCGTCGAGGGCCGCGTCGAAGCGGGCGATCAGGGCGTAGTAGGCGTCGCGGCCCGCGGCCCGCGTCAGGTCGACGTGGGAGAACTCGTCGGCGAGGGCGGCGAAGAGATCGGCGTCACCCCGGGCGGCGGCGAGGCGGGCCGAGGTCTCCTCCAGCGCGCGGCGGATCTCGAACAGCGAGCGGATGTCGTCGGCGTCGAGGGCGGCCACCACCGTGACCCGGGGGGACTGCTGCACCACCAGTCCGTCGGCGGCGAGGCGGCGGAGGGCTTCGCGCATCGGGGTGCGGCTGACGCCGAGGCGCTCGGCCTGCTCGACCTCGCCCAGCACGAACCCCGCGGGGAGGGCGCCCGACTGGATGCCGTCGAGGAGGGCCGCATAGGCGCGATCGCTCGCGGACGTGCGCTCGACAGGGAGAACCATGCCCTCAGTGTATACATAAACCCGCTCGAGGTGGGCGCGCGGTCGTGTTCAGGCTGTATTCGTATACATAGGCTCGGACGCGGCGACCCGCGGCTCGCCGAGCTTCACCACGACCACGCCGGCGAGCACGAGCACGCCCCCCAGCGCCTGCAGCGGGCCGGGGAGCTGGTCGAGCAGCAGCCACCCGAACAGCAGGGCGGCCACGACCTCGGCGAGCGCGACGAACGAGGCGAGACGCGAGCCGAGCATCCTCGTGGACACGATGCCGAGCACGTAGGCGAGCGCCGTCGCGATGAGCCCGATCGCGAGGACGGGCACGAACCAGGAAACCGTGCCGAAGCGGTACGCGACATCGGCCGTCGTCCACGCGAACGGCAGCACCCCGACCAGACCGGCGAGGGCCAGACCGACGGCACCGAGCAGCAGCCCGCTCCCGGCGAGCGCGATCGGCGGGAGTCCGGTGTCGGCCTTCGCCGAGAGCACGAAGTAGCTCGCCGCCCCCACCATCGCCCCCAGCGCCCAGAGCACGCCGACCACGTTCACCTGCGCACCGGTGACGATGTCGAGCATCAGCACGAGCCCGACGAAGGCGATCCCCGCCCCGAGCACGCTGCGCCGCGTCGGTCGCTCGCCGCGGCGCAGCCACAGCCAGAGCAGCACCGCGACCGGAGCCGTGTACTCGATGAGCAGCGCGATCCCGACATCCATGACCGCGACGGCCTGGAAGTAGCAGAGCTGAGTGGCCGCCACGGCGAGCAGCCCGTAGGCGAGGACCATCCCGGCGTTCCGGCGGAGGGCGCGCCACCGCCCCCGCAGCGCCAGGAGGGTCGGGAGCAGCAGGACGAGCGCGGCGACCCCCACCCGTACGGTGACGGCCGCGCCGGGCGTCCACCCCGCGTCGATGAGTCCGCGCGCCCACGCCCCGGAGGAGCCGAACGCGAACGCGGCGGCGACGGCCAGCGGGAGCCCGAGGCGCACATCGCTCCGCGTGCGGTTCCTGTCATCCGCCACGGTGCTCATGGACGATGACGCTACTCGCGGACGGAGTAAGATGTCAACATGGTCTTCACCGATGACACCGAGGATGCGCTGCGCGCGGCGGTCTGGCTCGCGAACTCCGCCGAAGAGCCCGACACCCTCGTCGACGTCGACGACGAGAAGACGTTCCTCGCGGTGTTCCCCTACACCGGGAGGATCGACCGCGACGGCGTGGAACTCGACGACCTGCGCGCCCTCCGCCCGCGGCTACGAGCGATGCTGCTCGCCCCGCGCGACGAGATGGCCGCACACGTGAACGATGCCCTCGCCGAGCTGCAGCTCACTCCGCGGCTGGTGCGGCACGACGGAGCGGACTGGCACCTCCATGCGGTGCACGACGAGCGGCCGCTCGCCGAGCGCGTGCTCGTCGAGACGGTGATGGCGCTCATCGACGTGATCCGCGCGGACGAGGGCTCGCGCCTCACGGTCTGCGAGGACGACACCTGCCAGGCGATCGCGCTCGACCTCTCCCGCAACCGCTCCAAGCGGTACTGCTCCACGACGTGCGCGAACCGCAACGCGGTCGCGGCCTACCGCGCTCGGCGCGCACACGCCTGACACCGACGCCTCACCGGTCGCCCGCGCCCGTTTCGCGCAACTCCTGAGCGAGGGGGCCCATCCCGCTCCACGGCCCCTGAGCAGCGACCGTCCTTCGTCCCGCTGCGCTCATTCGCGGATCGACTGCGCTCTTCACAAACGATTATCGATTAGTGTAATGTCGCCAGCGGCCCTCCCTCATGCATCAGGAAAGGATCAACGATGATCAAGGCCCGACTCCTCCCCCTCGTCGGCATCGCGGCAGTGTCCGCGCTCGCCCTCGCCAGCTGCTCCACCCCCGCCGGAGACGACGGCGGCTCCTCCTCGGAGGACGTCGAGGTGCGCATGCTCGTCAACGTCACCCCGAACCTGACCGAGGAGTTCTGGAACGACCTCGTCGCCCCGTTCGAGGAGGCCAACCCGAACATCGACGTCGTCATCCAGAACCCCGGCGCGGAGGGCGTGGAGGCCGCCGTGCCCCGCCTGCTCGCGGCCGGCGACGCCCCCGACGTCGTGCAGTCGATCGCCCCGACGACGAAGCTCGCGCCCGAGCTCGTCGACCTGTCCGGGTACGAGTGGGCCTCGTCCGGTCCCCTCGCCGACCAGTACTCGATCGACGGCAAGAACTACATGGCCGGGATCGGCGTGCAGCTGCAGAGTCTCTTCTTCTACAACAAGACCGCGTTCGAGGAGGCCGGCATCACCGAGCTGCCCACCACCGTCGACGAGCTCACCGAGGCCCTCGGCAAGCTGAAGGCGGCGGGGTGGACCCCGATCCAGACCGGCGGCGACTGGATGAGCAGCCACACGCTGCAGGCCCTCGGCCTGCCGACGATCATCGCCGAGGACCCGGAATGGTTCCAGAAGATGACGTCCGGCGAGGAGACCTTCAGCGAGACCTACGGCGACGCGGTCGAGACCTACGCGGAGTGGGTGTCCGAGGGCTACATCCCCACCGACGCGCTCGGCATCAAGTACCCCGACGCCGAGCAGGCGTTCCTGTCGGGCAAGACCGCCGTGTACTCGATGGGCAGCTGGTTCGCCGGCACGCAGGCCAAGGCCGCCGAGTCGGCCGACATCGGGGTCTTCCGCGCCCCGTCGTTCGACGGCGACGAGCAGCCCGCGATGGGTGCCAACATCGCCAGCCCGTACTCGATCCTCAAGTCCAGCGAGCACCAGGACGCCGCGGCGAAGCTCGTCGAGTTCCTCACCACCGACCAGACCGCGGTCAGCGACCAGCTGGCGGTCGACGGCAACTTCCGCGACGGTTACGAGTACGACATGACGCCGCTGGGCGAAGAGCTGCTGCAGATCGTCGCCGACACGCCCGCCGAGGCCTACACCCCCACCGGCGGCGGCTACGGCGAGCGCACGCTCCCCGACGGCTACCCGGGCGAGATCAACACCCAGACCCAGGCCCTCATCGGCGGCGCCTCCGCCGAGCAGGTCCTGAAGGCCATGGACGACTGGTTCGCCGCGAACGCCGGCTGACCGCTCGAGGCGCCAGGGACCGCATCCGTCCCTGGTGCCTCCCCGGCGCCGCATCCGCGCCACCCCCACCAACGCGCCACCGAGAACGAGAGTGCCGCCATGACTCCGCCCACCACGACCGCGCCGCCCCCGGCCGCGGCGACCGCCCCGACAGGACCATCGACGCCGATGAGCTCGACCCCCGCCCCCCGCAAGCGCTCCGCGCTGCAGCGGTGGCGGCACCGCCTCCCCGGCATCCTCATGGGAGGGCCCGCCGTGGCCGTCTTCCTGGCGATGTTCGTCATCCCGATGATCCTCGCCGCGGTGCTGAGCTTCACGGACTGGAACGGGTACAGCCTCAACTTCACGTTCGTCGGCTGGGAGAACTACATCAAGGCGTTCCGCAGCCCCCGCTCCACCCAGGCCGCGATCTTCACCGGCATCATCGCCGTGGTCGGCACGATCCTCTGCAACGCCATCGGTCTCGCGATCGCCGCGCTCATCGCCGGTCCCGGCCGCTCGAACACGATCCTGCGCACGATCTTCTTCTACCCGTATGTCATCAGCGCCCTCATCATCGGGTTCCTGTGGTCGGCGATGCTCTCCCCCAGCGGCGCCGTCAACGGGTTCCTCACCACCGTCGGCCTGCCCGCGATGCCCTTCCTCACCGACCCCACCTTCGCGAAGGCGAGCGTGATCTTCACGATCGTGTGGTCGCACTTCGGCTTCAACATGATCCTGTTCCTCGCCGGCATCAAGTCGGTGCCCGCCGAGTACTACGAGGCCGCGACCGTGGACGGCGCCTCGCGCTGGCAGCAGTTCCGCTCCATCACCCTGCCGCTCATCGCGCCGGTGTTCACGGTGAACCTGGTGCTGACCCTCGTCGGGCTCCTCAAGGCCTACGACGTGGTGCTCTCCCTCACCGACGGCGGCCCGGCGGGCTCCACCCAGACGATCGTCTACCAGATCCTCAAGGACTCGTTCGCGAACTCGGCCCTCGGGTTCGGCGCCGCGCAGTCCATGATCCTCCTCATCGTCACCGCGGTCATCGGTCTCGCCGTCACGCTGGTGCGACGCCGCTCCGAGAAGAAGGCGACCGACTGATGAAGCAGACCCGCAACCGGCCGGCGCTCGCGGTGAGCGCGATCCGCTGGATCGTCCTCGGCGTCGTGGCGATCACCATGCTGATCCCGATGTACACGATGGTCATCAACGCCTTCAAGCCGCAGGCGGAGATCATCGAGAACCCGCTCCTGATCACGCCGCAGATGTTCACGTTCGAGTACCTGTGGGAGGCGATCACGAGCAGCAAGTTCAACGTGATCGCGGCCTACGGCATCACGCTCCTGTTCGTCGTGCTCGTGAACCTCTGCTGCATCGCCCTGGCCGCACCGGTCGCCTACGTGATCGCCCGCGGGCGCTCCAAGTGGCACCTGGGGCTGCTGCTGCTGTTCGTCTCCGGCCTGTTCATCCCGGGGCAGGTCACGCTGATCCCCGTCGTGTTCGTGCTGCGGGTGCTCGGACTGATCAACACGATCCCGGGCTTCATCCTCTTCGAGACGGCGGCGACGCTCCCGGTGACGATCTTCCTGTTCACCGCGTACCTGCGCAGCGTGCCGCGCGACATCGACGAGGCCGCGTCCCTCGACGGCGCCGGTCCGATCCGCGCGTTCTGGGCGTGCGTCTTCCCGATCATGAAGCCGGTCGTGGCGACGGCGGTGGTGCTGAACTCGATCGGCGTGTGGAACGACTTCGTGAGTCCGCAGATCATCCTCGGCCCCAGCTCCGGCATCTACACCGTCACCACGGGTGTGTACGCCGCCGTCGGGCAGTTCTCCACCGACTACACGCAGGTGTTCCCGACCCTGCTGCTCGCCGTGCTGCCCGCGATGGTGTTCTTCATCGTGATGCAGCGCCACATCATCGGCGGCCTCGTGGCCGGCGCGACGAAGGGATGACCGTGCCCGCGCATCCGCTCACCCGCCCCCTGCGGGCGATCCCGGCCTGGGCCGTGCTGCAGCGGCGCCTCTTCGCCGAGATCGAGGAGGCCCGCCGCGTCTTCCGCGACCGGTACACGCTCCCCGACGGCCGCCTCCGCGGCGTCGCCGAGTTCGTGGACCGCGACGGGGTCGACGACCTCTACGAGCCGTTCTTCAACTGGCCGGCCTTCTACCTGCT
This sequence comes from Microbacterium sp. K35, assembly GCF_004794375.1. NCBI lineage: Bacteria > Bacillati > Actinomycetota > Actinomycetes > Micrococcales > Microbacteriaceae > Microbacterium > Microbacterium sp. K35. Next base: position 20,694 of record NZ_SSDM01000282.1, read on the forward strand.
CGGCGGGCCCGACGAGGTGCTGGCCGACGCCAAGCGGCACTGGGAGGGCGTGACGGTGCAGCTCGCGGAGGCGGGCATGCTCGCCGACGAGTACGACAACGGCTACGACTGGTTCCACCAGGGCGAGTCGCTGCTGCTGTTCGCGGGGATCTGCCAGGCCGACCCGGCCGACACGGCGTTCGCGGCGCGCGCCGCCCGGTTCTCCGCGCTCTTCACCGATCCCGCGAAGGGCAACTACGACCCGGAGCACACCATCATCCGCGCGCCGCACAACGGTGCCCTGGGCGCTCGACCGGGCCTGGACGAGAAGATCGTGCCGTATGTGGCCGACCGGGCCGAGATGCGACCCTACGGTCTGCCCCTGCACGGGCTCGACGGCATCCGCACGTGGGACGACCTCGCCGACCCGGACAACGCGCACCGCATGGCCGAGGAGATGCAGCGTCGCGCCGCGGGCGACATCGCCGTGAACCTCGCCGCCACCTCGCTCGCGGCGAACCGGTGGCTGTACGACGGCGACGCCGCCGCGGCCGACTGGATCGAGCAGTACGTCGACGGGTGGCGGACACGGGCCGACGGCGGGCTGCTCCCCGACAACGTCGGCCCCGGCGGCACGGTGGGCGAGCTCCACGACGGGCGCTGGTGGGGCGGCCACTACGGGTGGGCGTGGCCGCACGGACTGCACTCCGTCGGCATGAGCGCCCTCATCGGCGCCCTCAACCACGCGCTCGTCACCGGCGACGATGCCGCCCTCGACCTCGTGCGCACGATGCTCGACACCGTGCTCGCCGAGGGCCGCACGGGCACCGTCGCCGACTCGACCTACAGCCTGCGCGGCGGCTGGATGGCCCGGCTCGGAGCCGCAGCCACGCAGCCCGGGGTCCTCGTGCCCTACCGCCACGGACCCGACGGGTGGTTCGACTTCGGTCCGCTGCAGCTCGACCTGCCGCTGTGGCTGTGGTGGTGGTCGCGCTCGACCGCTGACCGCAGCCGCCTGGAGCGGGCGATCGCGGGACTCCCCTCCTCCGCCGACCCCGTCGCGCCCTTCCGCGACAAGGAGGAGGCGGGGCACGAGGCCGGATGGTTCGCCTATCTCCGCGGAGACCTGCCGGAGTACCCGGTGCGTGCGCTCGAGATGGCGCTCGGTCAGGTCGCGCGGCGCACGGCCATGATGCTCGCCGACGACCGCGATCCGGATGCCGCCCACCTGCACTTCTGGCAGCGCGTCAACCCCGTCGTGACCGAGGTGCTCACGCAGCTCGTCGCCGGGGCCCCGCAGGTGCTCTACAACGGCGGGCTCGGGTTCACCGTGCTCCGCTACGAGGACGCCGACCGCGGCCGGCCGGGGCTCCCGCCCGACGTCGCCGCGCTCGTGCACCGCCTCGACGACCGCGGGATCGGCGTGCAGCTCGTGAACACCTCGGCCGTGCACACCCGCACCGTGCGGCTGCGCGGCGGCCGCTTCGGCCTCGACCGCATCGTGGAGGTGACCGCGACCGCGGAGGACGCCTCGGGCTGGCCCGGCGCCTCCGGCACGTACGCCGGACCGGAGGGCGAGATCGTCACGCACACCTTCCCCTGCGACGACGACCTCGTCGTGACCCTGCCACCGGCGCACCTCGCCGACCTCGACCTGACCATCGCGCGCGCGACCGGCTCGCCGCGCCACCTCTTCCCCGAAGGAGCCGCATGAGCGACCTGATCCGACCCGACTTCCCCCTGCCCGTGCGGGGGGCGGCGTACCAGCGGCCGTCGCGCGACGTGCTCGACTCCTTCGACGCGATCTCCGCGGCGACCGCCTGCGCCAAGCTCCACGGCCTCGGGATCCGCCGCAGCTACATCGAGGGACCGGAGCCGCTGAGCCTCGGCCAGCGCGTGGTCGGCTCCGCCCTGACGCTGCAGTTCATGCCGCAGCGGGAGGACATGGCCTCGGGCGACGGCCAGGAGTACGCCGAACGGCACACGGCCCTGTGGCACGTGCTCGAAGCGGTGCAGCCGGGGGACGTGCTGGTGATCCAGGCGTACGGCAGCCGCTTCTCCGGCTGCGTCGGCGACATCCTCGCGCGCTACTTCGCCCGCAAGGGCGGCGCGGGCATCGTCGTGGACGGGCGCATCCGCGACGCCGGCCGCATCCGCGAGCTCGGGATCCCCGTGTGGTCGACCGGTACGACCCCGCACTACGCCTCGCAGTCGGAGCTCGTGCCGTGGGCGTTCGACGTGCCCGTCGCGGTGGGCGGTGCGCTGTGCATGCCCGGCGACCTGGTCGTGGCCGACGACGACGGACCGGTCGTGGTCCCGCAGGCGATGGCGCCCCAGGTGGTCGAGGACGCGCAGGATCATGAGGAGTGGGAGGTGTTCAGCCGCAAGCGCCTCGACGAGGGCGCCCGGCTGAGCGACTACTACCCCCTGACCCCCGACAGCCGCGAGGAGTACGAGGCATGGCGTTCCGTCCGCAGCTCCGTCCTCTGACCCCGGCCGTCGCCGCCCGCGACGACGTCGGGCTCGGCTGCGCCCCGATCGGCAACCTGTTCGCGCCGGTGCCGGACGCGGATGCCGTCGACACCGTGCACGCGGCCCTCGCCCGCGACGTGCGGTTCTTCGACACGGCACCGCTGTACGGCTCGGGAGAGAGCGAGCGCAAGCTCGGCCTCGCCCTGCGCGGCGTGCCCCGCGACGACTACGTGCTGGCGACCAAGGTGGGACGGGTGCTCGTCGACGCCGAAGGCGCCCCGGTGCGCGGTGCGGCGAGCGGGCACGATTCCGTGGTCGACCTCAGCCGCGACGGCATCCTCCGCAGCCTCGACGGCAGCCTCGCCCGCCTCGGCGTGGACCGGGTGGACGTGCTGCACCTGCACGACCCCCTCGATGTGGAGGCCGCGTTCGCGACGGCCTTCCCGGCCCTCCTCGATCTGCGGGACCAGGGCGTGGTGCGGGCGATCAGCGTCGGGCTCGGGCGCCTCGATCCGCTGGAGCGCTATGTGGCCGAGGTGCCGCTCGACGTGGTGATGGAGGCCGGGCGGCTCACGCTGCTCGACCGCACGGCGCTCGACCGCCTCGTCCCCACCGCTCGGGCACGGGGCATCGGTGTCCTGGCGGCGGCGGTGTTCAACTCCGGCATCCTCGTCGACCCGGTCGGCTCGCCGTTCTACGAGTACAAGCCGGCGCCCGCCGCGCTGCAGGAGAGGGCGCTGCGACTGCAGGCCGTGTGTGCGGCCCACGACGTGCGGCTGGCCGACGCGGCCGTGCAGTTCCCGCTGCGCCACGGCGCCGACGCGGTGGTCGTGGGGGCGCGGACGCCGACCGAGGTGCACGCGTTCGTCGACGGCCTCGACGCCGCGCTCCCCGCGGCGCTGTGGGAGGCACTCGACGAGGAGGCCGTGTGAGCGGGCGGCGACGGCTCCCCCGTGCCGCGGACGCCGCGGTCGTCGCGGTCGCCGCGGTCGCCGCATGATGGCGCCGCACGGGACCTGACATGCGGATCGTCGATGCCCACGTGCACGTCTGGGATGTGGACGCCGTGCCGATCCCCTGGTTCCGCGACGACCTCGACCTGCCGCGGCACGCCTCCGCCGTCGGGCTCGGACGGGAACTGACCGCGGCCGGTGTCGCCTCCGCGATCGCGGTGCAGGCCGCGGACTCCGTGGCGGAGGTGGAGTGGCTGACCGCGACCGCCGCGCGCGACCCGTTCCTGCGGCGCGTGGTGCTGCAGTACTCCCCCGCGCCCGGACGAGCGACCGGTGCGACCGGCGTCGCCGTCACCCCCGCGGTCGTCGGCGTGCGGGCAGCGGTGCCCCAGTTCGCCGCCGACCTGTCCGACGTGGACGGCCTCGACGCGCTCGCCGACCACCTCGGCGCGACCGGCCGTGCGCTCGAGCTGCTGATCCGGCCGGAGCAGCTGCCCGCCGCCGCCACCCTCTCCCGCCGGCACCCGGGCACCGCGATCGTGGTGTGCCACCTGGGCCTCGGGGCGCGGACGGCCGAC
>NZ_SSDM01000283.1:0-15222 GCF_004794375.1 Microbacterium sp. K35
CAGGTCGGGGATGCCGGGCCGCAGGTCGTAGCGCGACGGTGCCCGTGTTGCGGCGCGGGGCTCGGTCGCGGTGTCGGCCGCGGGCGCGAGTTCGCGCGCACCGGTGGTACCCGTGCGGCCCGGGTGGCCGGGTCGCGGTGCACCCGCGGGTTGCGGGGGAGGAGGGGCTCCGAGGCTCTCCGCGACGCGCGTCGCCGAACCGGTCCGTGCCTCCAGCACTCCCTCGGCGACGAGCTGCCCGTAGGCCTCGGTCACGACCCAGCGCGAGACCCCGAGCGTCTCGGCGAGGGTCCGGCTCGGCGGCAGCGCGGCGCCGGGGGTGAGGCGTCCGTCATCGATCGCGCGGCGCAGGGCCGACTCCACGCGATCGCGCAGCAGGCCGCCCTCGACGTCGGAGCCGAGATCGATCAGGGTCTCCCACGCGAGAATCGGTCTGGTGTTCTGCATCGTGATTGGAGTGTAGCGCCGGACCGATAGCTCTCTAGCGTGGAGCCGTCCCCGAGAAAGGAACCCCCATGCAGTACCGCACCCTCTCCGACGGCCGCACGTCTTTCGACGTCTCCACGCTCTGCCTCGGTGCCATGAACTTCGGCACCCGCACCGACGAAGAGACCTCGCGCGCCATCCTCGACCGCTTCGTCGAGGCCGGTGGCACGTTCATCGACACCGCGAACAACTACAGCCTCTGGGCGGGAGGTCACGGGCGCGAGAGCGAGCAGCTCCTCGGCCGCTGGCTGCACGACCGAGGCAACCGCGACGGCGTCCGCATCGCGACCAAGATCGGCGCCGCCCAGAAGGATCCGGCGAAGCCGCTGTCCAACACCCCTCCGACGAACTTCGAGGGGCTGTCGGCCGAGGTCATCCGGCGGCAGGGCCCCGAGAGCGCGCGCCAGCTCGGCATCGACCGCATCGACGTGCTCTACGGTCACGTGGACGACACCGAGGTGCCGCTCGCCGAGACCGTCGGTGCGTTCGGGGAACTGCAGCGCGCGGGGCTCGTCGGCATCGCGGGCATCTCCAACGTGCCCACCTGGCGCGTGGTGGAGGCACGGGAGGAGGCCCAGCGCCAGGGCGTCGCGCCGTACGGCGTCGTGCAGCAGCAGTACAGCTATCTGTATCCGGCGCCCCGGCTCGGGCGGAACAACTTCGTGACGCCCGAGCTGCTGAGCTATGCGGCCTCGACCGGCACGGACGAGCGACCCCCGCTCGCGATCACCGTGTACTCACCGCTGCACCAGGGCGCCATCGCCCGGGTGGACAAGCCGCTGTGGGGCGGTGTCGACCACCCCTCCAGTCACGTCCGCCGCGCGCTGCTGCACGAGGTCGCCGCGGAGCTCGGAGCGACCGCGAACCAGGTCGCCCTCGCGTGGCTGCTCGGCGCCGAGGTGCCCGTCATCCCCGTGGTCGGCGTCTCCAGCGTCGCGCAGCTCGACGAGGCTCTCGGTGCCGCCGACCTCGTGCTCGACGCGGAGGTGCGCGCCCGTCTCGACGCGGAACCCGGAGAGGACTGATCCCCGCCGCACGGCCGAGGGCCCGACACCGTGCGGTGTCGGGCCCTCGTGCGCGTGACCCGGAGATTCAGGTCTCGAAGGACGACGGCACCGCGCAGTAGTCCGCGAAGCGGCGGGCGGGGTGCGCGGGATCCGTGAGGTCGACGAGGGCGTTCGCGGCCGTGTGCGGCGGCTCCTCCCCGGCGAGCTGCCAGAGCACGGAGTTCCACAGGCCACGCGCCGTGGGCGACACCACCGCGGCGGGACCGGAGACGAGCAGGATGGTGCCGTCCGCGCTGCCGGTGCGGAACGGTGTGATGATGAGGGCACGCAGCGCCGTCTCGTCCACCGCGGTGAGGTGCACGCGCTCCACCGTCTGGTCCGCGGCGGTGAGCGCGGTGGCGAGCGCATCGGCGGCGAGGCGCGACCGCTCGGCATCGGCTCCCGCGACCGCGAACAGCCGGCGGCCGCGCGGATACAGGTGCAGGAACTCCTCGGCGATGCCGGTCCACACGTCGCTCATGGGTCCAGGCTACGCCCGCACCGGACGACCGGGGCCGCACCGGACGCACCGGTGCCGCGGGCCTCTCGACCCGCGGCACCCGTGTCCCGCGCTCAGTCCTCGTCGATCAGGAAGCGGCTGTACGCGCCGAGGGTGAGGAACGCGGGGAACTCCTCCTGCAGGGCGACCTCGCGGAAGATCTCGGCCGCGTCGTCGAAGCGGTCCCCGTCGCGGCGGTCCACCCCGTCCAGCACCTCCGCGATCAGCCCCTCCACGTACTCGACCGTGATCGGGGTGCCGTCCTGCGTCGTGCGGTCCTGGTGGATCCACTGCCACACCTGCGACCGGCTGATCTCGGCGGTCGCCGCGTCTTCCATGAGGTTGTCGATCGCCACCGCTCCGAGCCCGCGCAGCCACGCCTCCAGGTAGCGGATCGCGACCGACACGTTGTCGCGCACGCCCTGTGCGGTGATCGGCCGCCCGATGTGCAGGTCGAGCAGGTCCTCGGGGGTGACGTGCACCTCGGGGCGCTGCCGGTCGACCTGGTTCGGACGGTCGCCGAGCACCGCGTCGAACTCGGCCTGCGCCGTGGGGATGAGGTCGGGGTGGGCGACCCAGGTGCCGTCGAAGCCGTCACCGGCCTCGCGCTTCTTGTCGGCCGACACCTTCTCCACCGCGCGCGCCGTGACCTCGGGATCGCGGCGGTTGGGGATGAACGCGCTCATGCCGCCGATCGCGAAGGCCCCGCGCTTGTGGCACGTCTGCACCAGCAGCTCGGTGTACGCCCGCATGAACGGGACCGTCATCGTCACCTCGCTGCGGTCCGGCAGCACGAACCGGGCTCCGCGCCCGCGGTAGTTCTTGATGATCGAGAAGATGTAGTCCCAGCGACCGGCGTTGAGGCCCGCGCAGTGGTCGCGCAGCTCGTACAGGATCTCGTCCATCTCGAACGCGGCGGGCAGCGTCTCGATCAGCACGGTCGCGCGGATGGTGCCGTGCGGGATCCCGACGTACTCCTCACTGAAGGAGAACACGTCGTCCCACAGCTTCGCCTCCTCGCTGGACTCGAGCTTGGCGAGGTAGAAGTACGGCCCGCGGCCGCCGTCGATCAGCGCCTGCGCGTTGTGCAGGAAGTAGAGGCCGAAGTCGACCAGCGAGCCGGAGGCCGAGGTGCGGCGGCCGGCGCGGTCGATGAACCCGATGTGCTTCTCGGGCAGGTGCCAGCCGCGCGGGCGCATCACGATCGTGGGCGTGCGCTCGGCGGAGACGCGGTACTCCTTGCCCTCGGGGGAGGTGAAGGACAGCTCGCCGCGGATGGCGTCGCGCAGCGACAGCTGCCCCTCGATCACGTTCTTCCAGGTGGGGCTCGTGGCGTCCTCCTGGTCGGCGAGCCAGACGCGGGCGCCCGAGTTGAGGGCGTTGATGGTCATCTTCGGGTCGGTGGGCCCGGTGATCTCGACGCGGCGGTCCTCCAGCCCGGGGCCGGCACCCGCGACGCGCCAGTCGGCGTCGGCGCGGATGTGCGCGGTGTCGTCACGGAAGCGCGGGTCGTGGCCGTTGCCGATCTCGAAGCGGCGGCGCAGGCGGTCGGCCAGGCGGTCGTGGCGGCGAGAGGCGAAGCGGTGGTGCAGCTCGGTGAGGAAGGCGATCGCCGCGGGGGTGAGGATCTCGTCGTAGCGGTCGCGGATCGGTCCGGTGACCTCGATCGCAGGTCCCTGCCGGGTCGTCGGGATCGGGGCGGTGGTCGGGGGAGCGGTGGGAGTGGTCATGATGCGGATCCTTTGCAGAGGTGGGGATCAGTGGAACTGGGCGGCCTCGGTGGAGCCGGCGAGGGCCAGGGTCGCGCTGTCGGGGTTGAGCGCGGTGGAGATCACGTCGAAGTAGCCGGTGCCCGCCTCGCGCTGATGCTTGGTGGCGGTGTAGCCGTCGGCCTCGGCGGCGAACTCGGCCTCCTGCAGCTCGACGTAGGCGCTCATGGCGCGCTCGGCGTAGCCGCGGGCGAGGTCGAACATGGAGTGGTTCAGGGCGTGGAAGCCCGCCAGCGTGATGAACTGGAACTTGTAGCCCAGGTCGGCCAGCTCCTGCTGGAACGTCGCGATCTCGGCGTCCGACAGGTGGCGCTTCCAGTTGAAGCTCGGGGAGCAGTTGTAGGCCAGGAGCTTGCCGGGGAACTCGGCGTGGATCGCCGCGGCGAACTCCCGGGCGAGCTCGATGTCGGGCTCACCGGTCTCGACCCACAGCAGGTCGGCGTAGGGCGCGAAGGCGAGCCCACGGCTGATGACCGATTCGATGCCGGGACGGATGCGGTAGAACCCCTCGGTCGTGCGCTCGCCGGTGGTGAACTCCCGGTCGCGATCGTCGACGTCGCTCGTGAGCAGGTCGGCGGCCAGGGCGTCGGTGCGGGCGATGATCACGGTCGGCACCCCGGCGACGTCGGCCGCCAGTCGCGCGGCGTTCAGCGTGCGGATGTGCTGCTGCGTGGGGACGAGCACCTTGCCGCCCAGGTGACCGCACTTCTTCTCGCTCGCGAGCTGGTCCTCCCAGTGGATCGCGGCGGCGCCGGCCTGGATGAGCGACTGCGCGAGCTCGTAGGCGTTGAGAGGCCCACCGAATCCGGCCTCCGCGTCGGCGACGATCGGGGCGAGCCAGTCCTGCGTGATCTCGCCCTCGGCGTGCTCGAGCTGGTCCTGCCGGAGCAGCGCGTTGTTGATGCGGCGGACCACGGCGGGCACCGAGTTCGCGGGGTAGAGCGACTGGTCGGGGTAGGTCTGCCCGGCGAGGTTGCCGTCGGCGGCGACCTGCCACCCGGAGAGGTAGATGGCCTTGAGCCCGGCCCGCACCTGCTGCACGGCTTGCCCGCCGGTGTAGGCGCCGAGCGCCCGGACGTAGTCCTCGGTGTGCAGGAGGTTCCACAGGTTCTCGGCACCGCGGTGCGCGAGGGTGGCGTCCTCGCGGACGGAGCCTCGGATGCGAATGACGTCGTCGGCGGAGTAGGTGCGCTCGACGCCGTCCCAGCGGGGGTCGGTGTCCCAGATCTCCTGGAGCTCCGCCGCCGTCTGAACCTGGTCGCCGGCGCGCAGGCCGGCGGGGCGCGGGGTGGGGTTCGATGCGGTGTTCGTCATGGTGTCTCCTCGGATGGAACCGGCGTCGGTGCCGGTGGCGTGGTCCCACTCTGTGTGAACTTCGGCGCTCTTCTCGGCCGGATCGAAGGAGAAGTTTGCCCTTCTTTCTGTTTTCGTGACAGAATCCCCGCCATGACCAGCACCGAGGCCGCAGACGACACCGACGCCCTCACGATCGGGCGACGGATCCGTCAGCTGCGCACCGCTCAGGGGATGACCCTCGAAGAGCTCGCGACGGCGGTGGACCGCGCTCCCAGTCAGCTGTCGATGATCGAGACCGGCAAGCGCGAGCCCAAGCTCACGCAGCTCCAGGCGATCGCGCGAGCGCTCGGGGTCACGATCGACGCGCTGCTGGAGGGCGAGCCGCTCGACGAGCGCAGCAGCCTGGAGGTCGCGCTGGAGCGGGCGATGAAGGGCCAGACGTTCCGGGCGCTCGGCATCGATCCGTTCCGCATCGCGAAGACCGTGCCGACCGATGCGCTGAAGGCGGTGCTCGCGCTCCACGGCGAGATCGACCGGCTGCGGGACGAGCGGGCGGCCACGCCGGAGGAGGCGCGGCGGGCGAACGTGGAGCTGCGGCACCTGATGCGGAGGCAGGACAACCACTTCGCCGACCTCGAGGCCAAGGCGTCGGAGATCCTCGCCGCGGTCGGGCACCCGGGCGGACCCCTCACGCAGCGGACGGCCTCGGAGATCGCCGCCTACCTCGGCTTCACGCTGCACTACGCCCCCGACCTGCCGCAGACCACCCGCAGCGTCGCCGATCTCGCCCACGGACGGCTCTACCTGTCGAGCAGCGTCCCGGCCAAGGGTGATGCGCGGACGGCGGTGCTGCAGGCGCTCTCGAGCCGGATCCTCGGGCACGCCGAGCCGCGCAGCTACGCCGAGTTCCTGCGGCAGCGCGTCGAGACGAACTACCTCACGGGCGCCCTCCTCATCCCGGAGGCCCACGTCGTGCCGACGCTCAAGGACGCGAAGCAGCGGCGTGCGATCTCGATCGAGGACCTCCGCGACGCCTACTCCGTGTCGTACGAGACGGCCGCGCACCGCTTCACCAACCTCGCGACACGGCACCTCGACATCCCGGTGCACTTCCTCAAGGTGCACGAGTCGGGCACCATCACCAAGGCGTACGAGAACGACGACGTGAACTTCCCGACCGATCGGCTGGGCGCGATCGAGGGACAGATGTGCTGTCGACGGTGGACCTCGCGGGTCGTGTTCGACGAGGACGACCGCTTCAACCCGTACTACCAGTACACGGACACGGGCAACGGGACCTATTGGTGCACGGCCCGGGTCGAGGCGTCGAGCGAGGGGCTGCACTCCGTGAGCGTGGGGGTGCGGTTCGACGACACGAAGTGGTTCGTGGGCCGCGACACCCCGCACCGCGGCGTCTCGAAGCACTCGGTCGAGGTGTGCTGCCGCCGTGCCCCCGCGGAGCTGGAGGAGCGGTGGCGCGAACAGTCGTGGCCCAACGTGAAGACCCCGCGCACGCTGCTGGCGACCCTGCCCACCGGCGCCTTCCCCGGCGTGGACACCACCGACGTGTACGAGTTCCTGGAGGCCCACGCGCCGCGGTGACCCCGCTCGGTACGCTCGGTCGATGAGCAGTGCGGTGTTCCCCGGTCCCCTCGGCCCGATGCCCGAGGCGGGTGCCGCCGCGGTCGTGTGGATGCCCCCGCAGGCGGATGCTCCGGGGCCGGTCCGGTTCGTCGACGGCTTCGAGCCTTTCGCCGAATTCGCGCGGGGCCACGAGGTCGACCCCGCGCTGCTCGCCGTCGATCTCGGGGCGACGTGGGACTTCGTCGCCGGTCATCCTGAGGTCCTCGAGAGCGAGACGCTGGCCGCGGGGGCGGCGCGGTTCGTGGGGAACGTCATCGCGGTCGTGCACCCGGCCGCGACATGGCGGATGACGAGTGAGCCGGAGATCGGGACCAACACCCTCTCGATCCCGGTCGCGGGTCTCGTGCAGGGGATGGTGCAGCAGCCCGGCCAGCGGGATGCGTTCCTGCAGATGCTCGCTCCGTGGGAGCAGGACGACATCGATGACGAGGAGATGAGGGCGCTGTCCGCGGAGGATTCGGCTCCCGCGGTCGTCGTCGTCCCGGCGCGCGCGTATGTCCGGCCTGCTCTCCCGATCCTGACCTTCCACGACGACCGCGGCGAGGGGATCCCCTACGGGCACCGCTGGCCCGACGGCATCGCGCCGGAGGAGTCGTACTCCCGGGAATCCCACCCGGAGCGCTTCGCACCGCTGTCCCTCGTGGTCGACGCGCTCATCGAGCACCTCCGTCGCGAGTACGAGGTCGAGGTGCGGCGAGAGAGGGGGGAGGGAGGGACCGAGCACGTCGTGCTCGAACCGGCGCGCGGTGCGCAGATCACGATCACGCCGGGCGTTCCCTCCGTCCGCATCGATGCGGGTGCCCACTTCCACGCGATCGTGCCCTCGTGCATCTGCGATGCCTGCGACGAGACCGCCGAGACCGCGGCGGACGAGCTGGAGCGGATCGTGCTGTCGGTCGCCGCCGGGGGCTTCCGGGAGAAGTACCCCGTGGGTCGCCGTGCGTGGCTGTACACGGAGATCCGGTCGCCGGACGGCGAGCGGCGGGAGAGCAGCTCCGGTCCTGCACCGGAGATGCCCGCCGAGGCGCGAGAGCGCGCGGCCGCCCTGCTGCGCGGGCTCGACGACGGCTGGTGGCCCGCCTGGCCGCTCCGCTCCATCCCCGCCTGACCCCGCCCGACCCCGGCCCCACCTCCGCCCCGTCGTGCCCCGCATGCACGACGGTGTTCCGCGTGCACGACCCGACGGTCGGGAGAGTCGTGCGCCCGTCGCCCGATCGTGCCGGATGAACCTAGTTTGATCTTGCTTAGTCAAGATTGACTATGTTACTTTCATCGAGCCATCAATGACGAACGGCCGAGAAGGGACCCTCATGGCTACTTCCTCTGCGGAAACCCGATTCCGCACCACTGCCACCCTGACGTGCGTTCTCGCCGCCACGCTGACGCTCGGAGCATGCTCCGCGCAGACGCCGGGCGGCGATACCGCCCCCACGAGCGCAGACGGATCCGACGCCTGCCAGCGCAACCAGGACGCCGGCACCATCACCTACATCTCCGGCTACGGCTACTCCGCTAGCGCCGGGCAGCTCGACGTGTTCCTCGCGAAGGAGCTCGGCTACTTCGACGACCTCTGCCTCGATGTCGAGATCAACGCCTCCGGCGCGAACGGACAGCAGCTCGTCGCCTCCGGTCAAGCGCAGTTCACCGCCCTCGGCTCCGCGTCCGACGTGATGCTCGCCGCCGCCAACAGCAAGAACCTCACGGCCGTCGCGACCTACGGCACGACCCCGCCGTTCTCGATCTTCGGCAACGAGAAGCTCGAGGACCTCACCGACCTCGAGGGCGGCTCGCTCGGCTACTTCATCAACCTCACGCCCATCGCCTCGGCCATGCTCGACGAGGCCGGCGTCGACGTGTCGAAGGTCGAGATGGTGAAGATGACCAACTACGACCCCACCGTGGTCGTGCGCGAGCAGGTCGACGCGATCGTCGGCTACGCCTCCAACCAGCCGCAGACCCTCAAGGCGCAGGACCTCCCGTTCAGCGAGTTCCTGCCGTCCGACCTCGGCGTCGAGGGCACCTACAACGTGATGGAGGTGAACTCGCGTTTCCTCGCCGAGCACCGCGAGGTCGCCGCCGACTTCCTGCGCGCGAGCCTCAAGGCGCTGCAGTTCTGCCTCGACGAGTCCGACGAGTGCATCGACATGCTCGCCGAGCTCGCGGAGGAGAACGGCCAGGGCGCCGCGTTCCCGCGCGACCAGCTCGCCCGCACGTGGGAGGTCGAGTCGGCCTGGGTGCGCGAGAGCGCGGGCGGCAACCCTGGCGTGCAGACCGAGGCCATGTGGGAGCCCGAGTACGAGATCGTGCAGGAGTACGGCGACGTGAAGAACCTGCCCGCGATCGCCGACATGATGGACCCCGACCTGGTGGCCGACCTCTACGACGGCGACGAGCTCATCTGGACGGCGAAGTGATGACCGCGGCCACAGGCGCCGGCGTCGAGGTGCGCAACGTCTCGAAGTCGTTCGGGGTCGACGGAGCCAGGGTCACCGTGCTCGACGACGTGAGCCTCACGATCGGCATGGGCGAGTTCGTGTCGGTGATCGGCCCGAGCGGCTGCGGCAAGTCGACGCTGCTCAAGGTCGTCGCCGGGCTCCTCGACGCCGACTCGGGCACCGTGACCATCGACGGCGAGAGCGTCACCGCGGCATCCCGCGACAAGAAGATCGGCCTCGTGCCGCAGTCGCCCGCCCTGCTTCCGTGGAAGACCGTGCGCGAGAACGTCGAGCTCCCCGTGCGGATCAACCGCGGGGCGAACGGCGACCGCGCCCTCCGCGACCCCGCGGAGCTGCTGTCGACCTTCGGCCTCGGGCATGCCCTGAAGAAGTACCCCGGGCAGCTGTCCGGCGGCATGCAGCAGCGCGCCGCGATCGCCAGGGCCTTCGTGTTCGACCCGGCGATCATGCTGATGGACGAACCGTTCTCGGCCCTCGACGAGATGAACCGCGACCTGCAGCGCATCGCCCTGCTGGACTTCTGGCAGTCCAACCGCAAGGCCGTCATGTTCGTCACGCACTCCGTGCCCGAGGCCATCATGCTCTCGGACCGGATCGTGGTGATGGCAGCCCACCCCGGGCGCATCGCCGAGGTGATCGACGTGAACCTGCCGCGGCCCCGCACCGAGGAGGCGTACGCCACCGACGAGTTCCGCGACCTGGAAGCAGTCGTGCGCGGTGCGCTGCGCGCGCAGACGGAGAAGGCCCATGTCTGAGCTGACCATGAGAGACACCACCGCCACCCTCGCCACCGCGCGCCTGCGCGAGACCCCCCGCCGCGGCGTCCCGTCGTGGCTGCGCTGGGGATCGTGGCTGCCCACCCTCATCACCTTCGTGATCGCGGCGCTGCTGTGGCAGATCGTCGCATGGACCAACCCCTATGTGCTGCCCACGCTGGAGGCGATCGGAGGAAGCCTCGTCGACGACGCGGGCATGTACTGGTCGAACTTCCTGGTGACGCTGCTCGAAGTGGTGGTCGGCGCCTCGGCCGGCATCCTCGCCGGGTTCCTGCTGGCGGTGGTGATGGCCGAGTTCCAGATCATCGAACGGGCCGTCATGCCGCTCGTGATCATCGTGATGGTCACGCCGATCGTCGCGATCGCCCCCGCGCTGGTCGTCGCGTTCGGCTTCGGCATGGTGCCGAAGTTCATCGTGACCGGGCTGGTGGTGTTCTTCCCGATGCTGGTCAACTCGCTCGCCGGACTCCGCGACGTCGACCAGAAGGCGCTCGACGTGTTCAAGACCCTGCACGCCTCGCGGTGGGAGATCTTCCGCGAACTGCGATTCCCGGGCAGCATGCCCTACGTCTTCGCCGGGCTGCGGATCGCCCTGCCGCTGGCCGTGGTCGGAGCCGCGGTCGCGGAGTTCGTCGCCGCCGGGCAGCAGGCCGGCCTCGGCTCGCTCGTCACCACCTCCGCCGCACAGGCGAACCTCCCCGTCACCTGGGCCAGCATCGCGCTGCTCTGCCTGCTCGGCGTGCTCCTGATCGTGCTCCTCGCGGTCGTGCGCAAGCGCGTCCTGTGGTGGAGCGACGGCGAGGTCACCGCCAAGGGCTGACCCGGCCCACCCGCCCCGGGGGTGCGCCCCCGCCCCGGGGTTCCCCCGGCGTGCCCGGACGCCCCACGACGACACCACCCACCCACAAGGAAGGCACCCGCCATGACCGATCACCCCGTGAAGCAGCTGCGCCTCGGCCTCTTCGAGAACGCGCAGGCGAACGACTCCGGCACTGCGACCTGGCGCCACCCGGACAACGGGCGCTACCTCTTCGACCGACTCGACTACTGGCGCGACACCGCGCGCATGGCGGAGGACGCGGGCTTCGACTTCCTGTTCCTCGCCGACGCGTGGGGGTGGGCCGACGTCGCGGGCGAGCGTCCCGACATCTGCTCGATCGAAGGCCTCGACCTGCCGCGACTCGACCCCGCCGTGCTCCTCGCGGCTCTCATTCCGCAGACCACGCGCCTCGGACTCGTCGCCACCGGGTCGACGCTGCTGGAGCCGCCCTACGCGTTCGCGCGGCGCATGGCCAGCCTCGACATCCTGTCCGGCGGGCGCATCGGCTGGAACGTCGTCACGACCGGCACCGCCGACACCGCCGTGCAGGGCTTCGGGGTGCCGATGGTCGGGCACGACGAGCGCTACCTGATGGCCGACGACTTCATGCAGGTCGTGTACAAGCTGTGGGAGCAGGCGTGGGAGGAGGGGGCGCTCGAGCGCGACAAGTCCGGCCGCTTCGCCGACCCGGCCAAGGTGCACCGCATCGCGCACGACGGCCCGTACTTCCGCTCGCACGGCTACGGCAACACGCAGCGCTCGCCGCAGGGCACCCCGGTGCTGTTCCAGGCGGGCGCGTCTCCGGCCGGCCGCGAGTTCGGCGGCAAGCACGGCGAGGCGATCTTCGTCGGCAGCGGCTCGGTCGAGCAGCTCCGCGGCCACGCGACCGCGATCCGCGAAGAGGCCGTGAAGAACGGCCGCGCCGCGCACGAGGTCAAGATCATGTCCGCGTTCGCCGCCGTCGTCGGCAGCACCGAGGAGGAGGCTCGTCGCACGTACGCCGAGGTCGCCGACGCCCAGAACCCCGAGGTCACGGTCGCCTCCTACGCCTGGTTCACCGGCCTCGACCTGTCGTCGTACGACCCGAGCACGCCCATGTCGGAGCTGAGCACGGAGCTGTCGCAGACCCAGGTCGCGCGCTTCGCCGACAAGACCGTGGGCGACGTGCTGGGCGACTGGCACGCGCACGGCGTCGGCGCCCGCCCGCTCGTCGGCACCCCGGAGCAGGTGGCCGACCGGATGATCGCGCTCGCCGACGGCGCCGACCTCGACGGCTTCCTGTTCGCCCCGGTCATCCCGCCGGCGTCCACGAAGGACTTCATCGAGCATGTGCTGCCGATCCTGAAGGAGCGCGGCGCGATCGCCGAGCCGTCCGACGAGCCGCAGTCGCTGCGCGAGCGGCTGATGGGAACCCCGACGCCCGCGCTGGCCGAGTCGCACGTGGGTTCGACGTACCGCCGGTCGATGGCGCGTGTCTGACGAGCTGTCCGGCGTCGCTGTCGTGGGGAGCGCGAACCTCGATCTGGTGGTCGAGGTGTCGCGCCCCCCGCGCATCGGCGAGACACTGCTGGGCCGCGCCGGCGGCCGTTTCGCGGGCGGCAAGGGCCTGAACCAGGCGGTCGCCGCGGCCCGCAGCGGCGCGCCGACGCGGTTCTGCGGTGTGGTCGGGACGGACGAGGGCGCCGCACTGCTGGAGCGCACGCTCGTCGACGCCGGGGTGACCTCGGCCCTGCGCCGCTCGGATACCGCCCCGACCGGGGTCGCGCACGTGCTGGCGTTGGAGGGCGGCGACAACAGCATCATCGTCGCGGCCGGCGCGAACGCCGAGCTGTCGCCGGAGGATGCGGTCGCCGGGGTCTCCGGGGCCGCCGTCGTGCTGGCGCAGCTCGAGGTGCCGGTGC
Source organism: Microbacterium sp. K35 (assembly GCF_004794375.1). Classification (NCBI taxonomy): domain Bacteria; kingdom Bacillati; phylum Actinomycetota; class Actinomycetes; order Micrococcales; family Microbacteriaceae; genus Microbacterium; species Microbacterium sp. K35. Next base: position 12,694 of record NZ_SSDM01000283.1, read on the forward strand.
CCGCGGTGTCGGCGGCACTGCGGGCGGCGCGCGACGCCGGCGCCACGACCGTGCTGAACGCCGCCCCAGCCCACGCCGCGACCCTCGGGCTGCTGGAGTGCGTGGACGTGCTCGTGGTGAACGAGACGGAGTGCGCGGAGCTCGGCGGCATCGACCTCCTGCACCGCGCCGGGGCCGCGACCGTGGTGCTCACGCGCGGCGCCGCGGGAGTGGACCTGCACCGCACCGGTCGCCCGGTTGTGCACGTCGAGGCGTTCCGTATCGATCCGGTCGACACGACGGGCGCGGGCGACGCGTTCTGCGGCGCGCTCGCCGGTGCGCTCGCCCGCCGGGTGCCGGTGGAGGACGCCCTCGTCCTCGCGTGCGCCGCGGGGGCGATCGTGGCGCTGCACCGGGGAGCGACCACTCCGGCGCTCACGCCCGAGGCGCTGGCGGAGCTGACGGCGACGCGCTGAGGCCGGTCCGGAGGGGACGGCGCGGGGTGCGGTCAGTCCTTCGCGGTGCTCTTCGTCGCCGTCTTCGCGGTGCTCTTCTTCGCGGTCGTTGCGGTGCTCTTCTTCGCCGTCGTTGCGGAGCTCTTCGTCGTGGCGGCCGCCGCCTCCCGCTCTGGCGTCGTGTCCTCGGCCGTCTCGCCGGCGAAGGCGTACTCGCCGGCCCGCAGCCGTTCCAGCAGGTCGAGAAGCCACTGCTTCTCGGCGGTGAGCCGGGCGGTGGAGAGGTCGAAGATCTCTCGCACGTACTTCGGCGTGGTCTCGGAGCGCAGGGTGTCCTGCACGTCGAAGCCGTTCTGCGTGATGATCGCGTCGCTCTTGATGAGGCGGTGCTCCAGGCCCGCGATGACCTCCTGGCGGCTCAGCACGAACATGAACGAGGCGACGGTCATGATCGCCTGGGTGTCGAAGGCCGCCACGTTCCAGAGGTTCTCGCGCAGCATCCGCTGCAGCTCGACCTCGCCCGATGGGGTGATGCGGTACGTGGTGCGGGCGGGGCGCTTGCCCTCGGCCTCGGTGCCGCTCTCCGTGATGTACCCGTCGACCTCCAGGGCCCGGAGGGCGTTGTAGATCGAGCCGGGCTGGATGTGCGCCCACTCGTCGACGTGCCAGGTCATCAGTTCTCGCCGGAGGAAGTAGCCGTGTACCGGCTGGAACTGCTTCACGGCGCCGAGGACGACGAGACGGGTGGTCGACATGTCGTTCATGCTAACGGCTGGGATGCGCGTTCCCGGTTGTTTGAGTGGTCAAATTTGTCTATAGTCGCCTTAGTCAAAGTTGACTACCGAAAGGACTCGTGATGACCACTGCCGTGACCGATGCCCTGCCGCGCGACCGTGCGCTCCGTCGTGCCTTCTCGGTCTATCCCACGGGGGTGGTCGCCCTCGCGGCCGTCGTGGACGACCGCGCCGTCGGGATGGCGGTCAACTCCTTCACCTCGATCTCCCTGGAGCCCGCTCTCGTCGCGGTCAGCGCCGCCCGCACCTCGAAGACCTGGCCGGTGCTGCGTGCCGTCCCGGAACTGGGGATGAGCGTCCTCGCGGCACACCACGAACCGCTCAGCCGCTCCCTGTCCGCGCGGGAGGGGGACCGGTTCGGGGGTCACGCCTGGCACCGCACCGACGGCGGGGCCGTGCTGGTGGCCGACGCCGCGCTCTGGCTCACCTGCCGTCTGCACAGCACGTTCGACGGTGGCGATCACGAGATCGCTCTGTACGAGATCCAGGACGTGACGCTCTTCGACGACGTCGAGCCGCTCGTGTTCCACCAGAGCCGCTACCGCGCGATCTCTCCCGCCGCAGACGTGTGAGCGCACCCGTCCGCGAGATCGCCGGAGTGGTCGTCACCGGCGACGGTCGAGGACGCGACCTCGGGTTCCCGACCGCCAACCTCGCCCTCGACGGCCCCGGTCTCCCCGCCGACGGCATCTACGCCGCGCTGGCCTGGCTCGACGACGAGCAGGAGGGGATGCCCGCGACCGTGAGCGTGGGTGCCAACCCGACCTTCCACGGCAGCCGGGAGCGCCGGGTGGAGGTGCACCTGCACGACACGGACCTCGACCTGTACGGGCACCGCCTCCGGGTCGAGCTGCTCTCGCTGCTGCGCCCGACGCTCTGCTTCGACACCGTCGCGGCCCTCGTAGCCCAGACCGCCGCCGACATCGAGCGCGCCGGGGCCCTCCTCGCGACGGTGCCGCGGGCGCGCACCGGACGCCCGGCCTCGCGCCGAGGGCACGGTTTCTCCGCGTGAACAGGCGGGGTGGTCGGCAGCAAGCCGCGCACTCGGCGAGGGGATGGGGCCGCGGGGGATGAGGTGGCGCGGGCCCGAGCCGGTGCAGGGGCGGGGCGCGGATCAGTCGCGCGCGGTCTGCAGCAGCGCCCAGAGCTCGGCGCGGGCGGGGAACGACGCCAGATCCACGCCCAGCATCGCCCCGGCCTGCGCGACCCGCGAGCGCAGGGTGTGCCGGTGGATGCCCAGCGCCGCGGCGGCCGGCTCCGCGCGTGCGTCGTGCTCCAGCCAGACCCGCAGCGTGTGCTCG
>NZ_SSDM01000284.1:0-18779 GCF_004794375.1 Microbacterium sp. K35
CGTCATCGAGCAGCGCTCGTGCGGCCGCGGCCTCCGCGGCCGGGACGTTCGCCCCGACCGAGGCTCCGGCGATCGCGTCGTCGGCCTGCTCCCGTGCCGTCTCGTCGGCGGCCTCCCCCGTGACGACCAGGGGCGTGGAGCCCGTGAGGGCCTCCTCCGCGTCGAGGTCGGTCGCGGCCTGCTCGAACTGCGACTGGTACAGCCGCCAGTAGGCGCCCTGCGCGGCGATGAGCTCGTCGTGCGTGCCCTTCTCCACGATGTCGCCGTGCTCCATCACGAGGATGAGGTCGGCGTCGCGGATGGTGGACAGGCGGTGCGCGATCACGAACGACGTGCGCCCCTGGCGGAGCGCGGCCATCGCGTGCTGCAGCAGCAGCTCGGTGCGGGTGTCGACGGCCGAGGTGGCCTCATCCAGGATGAGGATCGACGGCTGGGCGACGAACGCGCGCGCGATCGTGATCAGCTGCCGCTCACCGGCCGACACGTTGGACGCATCCTCGTCGAGCACGGTGTCGTAGCCCTCGGGGAGGGCGTGCACGAACCGGTCGACGTACGTGGCCTTGGCGGCGGTGAGAACTTCCTCGTCGGTCGCGGTCGAGCGACCGTAGCGGATGTTCTCGCGGATGCTCCCGGCGAACAGCCACGGGTCCTGCAGCACCATGCCGGTGCGCGAGCGCAGGTCGTCGCGCGTGATCTGCGAGATGTCCTGACCGTCGAGCGTGATGCGCCCGCCGCTGAGCTCGTAGAACCGCATGATCAGGTTGACCAGCGTGGTCTTGCCCGCGCCGGTCGGCCCGACGATCGCGACCGTCTGGCCCGGCTCCACCCGGAACGACAGGTCGGTGATCAGCGGTCGCTCCGGCGTGTAGGAGAAGGACACGTTCTCGAACTCGATCACGCCCTTGCCGTCGCCGAGCCGCGGGGCGTCGGCCTCGTCGGGCTCCTGCTCGTCGGCGTCGAGCAGGTCGAACACCCGCTCGGCCGACGCCGTGCCGGACTGCACGACCGCTGCCATGCCGCCCAGCTCCGACAGCGGCTGCGTGAACTGCTGCGAGTACTGGATGAACGCCTGCACGTCGCCGAGGCGCAGCTGACCGTTCGCGACCATGAGGCCGCCGAGCACCGCGATGCCGACGTAGGTGAGGCTGCCGACGAAGGTCATGGCGGGCATGATGATGCCCGACAGGAACTGCGCCTTGAAGCTCGCCTGGAACAGCTCCTCGTTCTCGGCCTTGAACTTGTCGAGCGCGTCCTGCTCCCGACCGAACACCTTCACGAGCGCGTGCCCGGAGAAGGCCTCCTCGACGCGGGCGTTGAGGCGGCCGACCTTGCGCCACTGGGTGCCGAAGGCCTTCTGCGAGCGCGGGCCGATGACGCCGAAGATCACGCCCATGAGCGGCAGCGCGACCAGGGCCACCAGTGCCAGCTGCCACGAGATCGAGAACATCATCACCAGCACGCCGACCACGGTGAGCACGGCGGTCAGGGCCCCGGAGAGGGACTGCTGCATCGTCTGGGTGATGTTGTCGATGTCGTTCGTGACGCGGGAGATCAGCTCGCCGCGCTGCACCCTGTCGAAGTACGACAGCGGCAGCCGGTTGATCTTCGCCTCGACGGCCTCGCGGAGGCGCCACATGGTGCGCACCATGATGACGTTGATCACGTATCCCTGCAGCCAGCTCAGGAACGCGGCCACCACGTAGATCGCGAGGACGGCGGCGATGACCCAGCGCAGCGCATCGAAGTCGATCCCGTCGCCGACCCGGAAGTCGCCGAGGGCGCCGACCTGGTTGGCGAAGTCGTCCTGCCCCGCTCCGCGCAGCGCATCGACCACCACGTCCTGCGACGTTCCGGCGGGGAAGCCGGGGAAGTCGCCGTTCGGCTGGCCGAGCTGGATGGAGATGAAGCCGCGGTAGACGATGTTGGTCGCCTCGGCCAGGACCTTGGGAGCTGCGACCGTCAGCACGACGCCCAGGGCCCCGAGGATCGACACGAACACGAACCACACGGCCGAGGGCTTGAGCAGTCCGATCATGCGGGCGAAGCTCGGCCCGAAGTTGTCGGCCTTGCCCGGCGCGACGCTGTCCCAGCCGCCGCCGTTCTGCCGTGCCTGCTCCGCGAGCTCGGCCTCGTACTGCTCTTCCGCCGTGAGCTCGCGCTCCTCGGTCTGCGCCGGGCCCTTTCCCCGTCCGCGCTTCGGCGCGGCGGTGCGCTTGTCGTCCTGCGCGCTCATGCGTCCACCCCCAGCTGCGACTCGACGATCTCTCGATAGGTGCCGCTGGTCTCCAGCAGCTCCTCGTGCGTGCCGACGCCCACCATCGTGCCGCCCTCGAGCACCACGATGCGATCGGCGTCGGTGATGGTGGAGACACGCTGGGCGACCACGATCTTCGTGACGTGCGGCAGCTCGCGCCACAGCGCCTGCCGCAGTCGCGCGTCCGTGGTCAGGTCGAGCGCCGAGAAGGAGTCGTCGAACACGAGCACCTTCGGCTGGTGCACGATGGCCCGCGCGATCGCGAGGCGCTGGCGCTGGCCGCCCGACACGTTCGTGCCGCCCTGGGCGATGCGGGACTCGAGCCCGTCGGGCATCTCCTCCACGAAGTCACGCCCCTGGGCGATCTCGAGCGCGTGCCACAGCTCCTCATCGGTCGCGTCCTCCCGGCCGTAGCGCAGGTTCGACGCGACGGTGCCGGTGAAGAGGAACGGACGCTGCGGCACCAGACCGATGCTGTCCCACAGCGCCTCCACGTCGGCCTCGCGCACGTCGGTGCCGCCCACGTGCACCGAGCCGCTCGAGACGTCGAACAGACGCGGGATGAGAGAGACCAGCGTGGTCTTGCCCGCACCCGTGGAACCCACGATCGCGACCGTCTCACCCGGCTGCGCCGCGAAGCTGATGCCGGTCAGCACGGGCGCGTCGGCGCCCGGGTAGGTGAAGGCGACGTCGTCGAACGCGACCGCACCCGGCGTCGGGAACTCGGTGACGCCGTTCGCGGGGCGCGTCATGGTCGACTCGGTGTTGAGCACCTCGCCGATGCGCTCGGCCGAGACGGCGGCGCGCGGGATCATCATCGCCATGAAGCTGGCCATGATGACGCCGCCCATGATCTGGCCGATGTACTGCATGAAGGCGAACAGCGTGCCCACCTGCACGGTGCCGTTGTTGACCTCGATGCCGCCGAACCAGATCACGGCGACCACGGTCACGTTGAGGATGAGCATGAACAGCGGGAACAGCAGCACGAACAGCGAGCCGACCTTGCGGCCGACGACCATGATGTCGGTGTTGGCTCCGCGGAAGCGCTCCTCTTCGATGCGCTCGCGCACGAACGCGCGGACGACGCGCACGCCGGTGAGCTGCTCGCGCATGATGCGGTTGACGTTGTCGAGCTTGCCCTGGTAGCTGCGGAACAGCGGCACCATGCGGCCGATCACGAGCGCCGCGAGGAGCAGGAGCACGGGGACCGACACGGCGATGAGCCAGCTGAGCCCGGCGTTGGTCTGCACGGCGAAGATGATGCCGCCGATCGCGAGCAGCGGCGCGGTGACGAGCATGGTCGCGCCCATCATCGCCAGCATCTGCACCTGCTGCACGTCGTTGGTGTTGCGCGTGATGAGGGAGCCGGCGCCGAACTGCGACACCTCGCGCTCGGAGAAGCCGCTGACCTTGCCGAACACGTCGGCACGGATGTCGCGACCCGCGCCCATCGCCGCGCGCGCGGCGAAGAAGGTCGCGATCACGGAGGCGACGATCTGGCCCAGGGAGACCGCGAGCATGAACAGACCGGTGCGCCAGATGTAGGCGGTGTCGCCCTGCGCGACGCCCTTGTCGATGATGTCGGCGTTGAGGCGGGGCAGGTAGAGGGTGGCAGCCGCGCTGGCGAGCTGGAAGACCAGCACGGCCACGAGGAGCCACTTATATCGGGACAGATAGCGGAGGAGGATTTTTCCCAGCACAGGCGGACTTTCTAGGAAGGAGGAGGCGGCGGATCTCCCGGCAGACGGATGCCGACCGACGACCGGCCATAGGACAGCGTGCCACGAAGCGGGGACATTCGTATCCCCCTGGGGGCGGACCTTCGCTCACAGCGAACCGCATCCCGTGCGATCAGCACTTTTCTGCACGGTGACGAAGAAGGGCCCGCCGGAAGCCTGCCCGATCGCCGCCCGCGTCAGCGAGCGGGCCGCCCCTCAGAACAACGGCGGCTGCGGCGTGTAGTCGCGGGCCGGCGCACCCGCGTCCGCCGGCAGCTCGGCGAGGGTCGCCGGCTGCCACTTCGGGTTGCGGTCCTTGTCGACCAGCTGCGCGCGGATGCCCTCCACGAGGTCCGGGTGCTCGTTGACGAACCACAGCACCCGTCGGTACTCCCCCTCGAGCGCGGCGCGCAGTCCCGGCAGCCCCCGCGCCTCACGCACGGCGTCGAGCGTCACGACCAGCCCGGTCGGCGCGAGACCTTCGAGGAGATCGGCCACGGCTGCGGCCTCGGTCGTGCCCTGCGCGTGCAGCCGCTCCAAAATCTCGGGCACGGTCGGCGCGGAGAACGCCTCGTCGATCCAGGCGCGCGATGCCGGGAGGGCCGACGGCTCCGGCGTCTCGTCGAACAGCAGCACGATCTCGCTGGGGCTCGTCGGGTCGGCGCGGTGCGCGAGCGCGTCGCGCAGGGCGTCGAGGCGGTCGGAGGGCACCACGTGGTCGGCGAACCCGAGGTACACCGCGTCGGCGGCGCTCATGGTCGCCCCGGTCAGCCCGAAGTACTCGCCGAACCGTCCCGGCGCCCGCCCGAGCAGCCACGTGCCACCGACGTCGGGAGTGAAGCCGATGCGGGTCTCCGGCATCGCGAGCTTCGACCGCTCGGTGACGATCCGGATGGCCGCGTGCCCGGCGAGCCCGATGCCGCCGCCCATCGTGATGCCGTCGGCCAGCGCCACGACCGGCTTGGGGTACTCGGCGATCATCGCGTTCATCGCGTACTCGGCGCGGAAGAACTCGGCCGACCGCTCGGGGTGACCGGACACGATCTGCTCGTGCAGGCGGCGCACATCGCCGCCCGCGCACATGCCGCGCTCGCCCTCGCCGTCGATCAGCACGATCTGCACGTCGGAGTCGTCACGCCACGCCACCAGCGCCCGGGTGATCTCGGCGATCATGTCCTCGTCGAGCGCGTTGATCGCCTCGGGGCGATTGAGGGTGAGCCGTCCGAGCGCTCCTTCCGTGCGGACGAGGACACGGGGGGCGGCAGAGGTATCGGTCACGGGTGCCAGGCTACCTTCTCACCAGGGGTGGAATTCCGCACGGAATGCGGGTTCCGGGGCGGTTTTCCGGCAGGATAGGGGGAACTGTTCATCGCGACGAGAGGTGCCGGATGCCTGAAGGACAGGTGCTCGAGTTCACGAATGTGACGAAGCGCTTCAACGAGGTGACCGCCGTCTCGGACTTCTCCGCCCGCGTCGAGCCCGGGGCCGTGACCGCCTTCCTCGGTCCCAACGGCGCCGGAAAGACCACGACTCTCCGCATCCTGCTCGGTCAGGTGCGTGCCACGTCGGGAACCGCCACGATCGGCGGCGTCGCGTATCCGGAGCTGCGCCAGCCGCTGCGCACGATCGGCTCCGTGCTGGAGGAGACGGTCTACCGCCCTCGCCGCACGGCCAGCCGGCAGCTGACCATCGCCGCGAAGGCCAACGGCATCCGCCTGTCCCGCGTCGACGAGGTCCTGTCGCTCGTGGGCCTGGAGAGCGAGGCCGATTCCCGCATCGGCGGCTTCTCCCTCGGCATGCGGCAGCGGCTGAGCGTCGCGCACGCGCTGCTCGGCGACCCCGGTGCCCTGGTCTTCGACGAGCCGGCGAACGGCCTCGACCCGGAGGGCATCCGCTGGATGCGTCTGCTCATGCGCCGTCTCGCGGACGAGGGGCGCACGGTCCTGGTGTCGTCGCACGTGCTCAGCGAGATCGAGCAGGTGGCCGACCACGTGCTGGTGCTGTCGAAGGGACGGCTGGTGCTGTCCAGCGGCATCGAGACCCTGGCCGACCCGGCCGGCGGCTCTGTCATCGTGGATTCCGTGGATCGTCCCGGCCTCACGACGGCGCTGGTGGCGGCGGGCTTCGACATCGAGGTGCTGCGCTCCGGGCTGACCGTGCGCGGAGCCGACGCGAGCACGGTGGGTGCCGTGGCCGCTGAGGCCGGCATCGCCCTCAGCACCCTCGTGCAGCGCGGGCCCACGCTGGAAGACGTCTTCATCGATCTGATGCGCGGTGGTCGCTTCGGCACAGCGGCGGACACGACCGCGGCCGCTGCGGGCGGGGCGGCGCCGGGCGAGACGGCAGCGACCGATACGAACCATGAGGCGAGCGATTCCTCCGCCGACGTGGCGACAGCGGGCGCCGGTGCGGCCGCATCGGCTCTGGCTGCCGGTGGTGCGGCCGCTCTCGCGGACGACCTCACCACCGAGACCGTGCCCGAGCCGACGGACGCCACGGCGGAAGACGACGACGTGGACGAGCAGTCGACCGACGCGGAGCCCGCGTCGGAAGACCTCGTCGCCGCCGACACGGAGGACTCCGACGTGATCGAGACCGTGGCGGAGGTCACGGCGGCCACCGGCCCGGTCGCGGTCGTCCCGGTGGAAGAAGACGTGCGTCCCGTGACGATGGAGGACGCGGCGCGGATCGGCGATGGCGATTCCCTGTCCGAGTCGCGCGCGGAGACGGCGACCTCGTTCGACGAGATCCTGTTCGGCGGCACCGCGCCGGTCCAGGAGGATGAGCCGACCGAGCGGCCCACCCGACGCAGCCTCGCACAGCTGTTCGCGACGACGCCGGAGTCCACCGACGACGACCACAGCGCGTCCCCGGAGCATGTGTCCAGCGACGAGCAGGACTCCGAGGGTGATGTCCCGATCGGCTCGGACGACGCGGAGTCAACGGGCGGTTCGGCGTGGAGCACCGGTTCCGCACCGACCGAGGAGGGGGCGGACGAGGACCCGGAGAACGGAACCGAGGCAGACGAGACTCCGGAGAACGCAACCGGGGCAGACGGAACTCCGGTAGACGAGCCCGCGGGCCACGAGCCCCTCGCCGACGATCAGGAGTCCGCGCTGGATTCCGTCGATGACGCCCACGACAGCGAGAGCTCGGCGGATGAGGCGCCGGCGGACGACACCGGAATCGCGTCCGACGAGCCCGCCGCAGATCCGGCTCCGGCGGACAACGAGCCGGTGATCACCGCCGATGACGAGTCCATCGAGGAAGACCCCGCGGGCATCGAGTTCTTCGCCGAGCTGGACGACGCCGAGGAGGCGGACGAGACCGACGAGGCCGACCACGGCGACCGCGATGGCGAGGAGGCGCCGCTCGAGGCGGGCGGCACGGACGGAGCCGCGACCCCGGACGAGGACGAAGACCCCCGCGCGGCCGCCGTCAGCTCCCTGCTCTCCGCCGCCGCACGCGCGTACTACGAGGACGAGCCGCGGGACTACCCGCTGAGCACCGCCGACAGCGTGCCCGCGACCGGCGCGCCGGGAGAGACGCACGACGCCGGGGCCCACTGGAGCGTCGCGACCACCGGCGTGATCGACACGGTCCCGCTCGCGCGCGACACCGCGACCGATGGTCAGGACGACCACGGCACCGCCGACGCGCACCACCAGCCCCACGACGGTGTCGCCGAGGTGCAGGACGGCGAGGGGCACGAGAGCGAGGGACACGCGGTGCCCGAGCACGACGACGAGCACAGCGGCGAGCACGACGACGAGCACAGCGGCGAGCACGACGGCGAGCACAGCGGCGAGAACAGCGACGAGCACGACGGCGAGCACAGCGGCGATCACAGCGACGAGCACAGCGACGAGCACAGCGACGACGACCGCGACCGCGAGGGCCACGGTCACGACGACGGGCAGAGCGAAGGCCCCGGTCACGACGACGGGCAGAGCGACGCGCACGATCACGACGGGCACGATCGCGAGCAGCACACCGACGGCGACGAGCACCGCGGCTGAGCCCGAGACACGAGACGCCCTCCCGGCTACGGCCGGGAGGGCGTCTGTCGTTCGTGGGGCTGCTAGGCCGGCCGCGGGCGGATGACCGGACGACGGCTGCCCTTCGACACGGGCGTCGGTGCGGTGGCGACGATCTCCTCGACGCTCGCCGGCTCGTCCGACACCTCGAGCCGCAGCGCCTGCGTGAGTGCGAGGCCGTGCCGCGTGGTGAGGATCAGCCGGTTGTACTGCGGGTCGCCCTCGAGGTCGATCACGACGCTCGGGCGACGCCGCCGGATGAGCACGAAGTCGAGGGTTCCGGCGGCCTTCCAACTGCCGGCGGCGAGCACGGTCGGAATGTGGGTCCCGGGGTTCGGCACACCGCGGAGCCAGGTCCAGGCGTCGTCGGTCAGCTGCACCTTGGTGATGGTGTCGCGCGGGATCCGCACGTTCTCACGGTGGAAGGTGGCGGCACGTTCGATGGGCGAGAGCACGACTTCGAGTTGCGTCTGGTCCAGCAGCAACGTCACCATGCCCCTTAGTCTGCCAGCGCGGCGCTCCCGGTTGGCTGGAAGTTGCTCACAGGAAAGCAACGATCCGTTGTGGGCACGGATACATCAGGGCCGGGCGTCTGCCGCGGCCTGGGCCGCGAACGCCAGCGCCGCCTCGATGCGCTGCAACTCGTCCTCACCGTGCGCCGCCGTGAGGAACCACGCCTCGAAGACGCTCGGCGGAAGCGCGACACCGTGCTCGCGCATGGCGTGGAAGAACGCCGAGTAACGGAACGACTGCTGCGCCTGCGCCTCGGCGTAGTCGCGCGGGATCGAGGCGCGGAACGAGGCGCTGAACAGGTTGCCGGCCGACGCCACCGCGTGCGTCACGCCCGCGTCGCTGAGGGCGGTGTCGAGCGCGGTCGCCACCCGGGTCGCCGCGGCGTCGACCGTGGCGTAGACCTCGGGCGTCGCGAGGCGCAGCGTGGCCAGACCCGCGGCGACCGACAGCGGGTTCCCCGACAGCGTGCCCGCCTGGTACACCGGGCCGAGCGGAGCCAGCAGGTCCATGACCTCGGCGCGACCGCCGAGCGCGGCCAGCGGCATGCCACCGCCCACGACCTTGCCGAACGTGATGATGTCGGGGAGGTAGTCCTCGCCCGCCGCGGCCTGCAGACCCCAGAACCCCGCGGGGTGCACGCGGAAGCCCGTCAGCACCTCGTCCAGGATCATGAGCGCGCCGTGAGCGTGTGCGGTGTCGGCGATCAGGCGGTTGAACCCGGGCCGCGGGGGGACCACGCCCATGTTCGCCGCGGACGCCTCGACGATCACGGCGGCGATGCGCTGGCCGTGCTCGGCGAACACCGCGTCGAGCGCCTCGGGGTCGTTGTAGCGGATGACGAGCGTCTGTGCGGCGATGGGTGCCGGCACCCCGGCGGATCCGGGCAGCGCGAGCGTGGCGACGCCCGACCCCGCCTCGGCCAGCAGCCCGTCGGAGTGGCCGTGGTAGTGCCCGGCGAACTTCACCAGCAGGTCGCGACCGGTCGCGCCACGGGCGAGTCGGATCGCGGTCATGGTCGCCTCGGTCCCCGTGGACACCAGGCGCACGCGCTCGATGGGTCGGATGTCGCCGAATCGCACCCGGTCGGCGATCAGCGCGGCCAGCTCGACCTCGCCCTCGGTCGGGGCACCGAACGACAGACCCCGCGCTGCGGCGTCCTGCACGGCGGCGACCACCTCGGGCTGCGCGTGGCCCAGCAGCGCCGGGCCCCACGAGGCCACCAGGTCGACGTACTCTCGGCCGGCGGCGTCGGTGACGGTCGCTCCCTTCGCCGAAGCGAGGAACCGCGGCGTCCCGCCCACCGAGCCGTAGGCGCGCACCGGCGAGTTCACCCCACCCGGGATCACAGCGCGGGCAGCGGAGAACAGGTCGTCATTGCGGTCGGTCATGGCAGCTCCTCGGTGATGCGCGGAGCTCTCCCGGGCATCCCTTCCAGGCTAACCCGCCGTACCGACGCCGGATTCCGCGCGGTGACGCCGCGGGGCGGTCAGCCGCGAAGCCAGCGGGCGGCCTCGGTCGCCCAGTAGGTCAGCACGGCGTCGGCGCCCGCGCGCCGGATCGACAGCAGCGACTCGAGGATCGCCGCCCGGCGGTCGATCCAGCCGTTGCCCGCGGCGGCCTCGACCATCGCGTACTCGCCGGACACCTGATACGCCCACACGGGCACGGTCACGGCGTCGCGCACCTCGCGCAGCACGTCGAGGAACGCCATCGCCGGCTTGACCATGACGATGTCGGCGCCCTCCTGCTCGTCGACCAGCGCCTCCCGCACGCCCTCGCGGCGGTTGCCCGGATCGAGCTGATACGTGCGCCGGTCGCCGGTCAGCTGGGAGTCCACGGCCTCACGGAACGGGCCGTAGAAGGCGCTCGCGTACTTGGCCGCGTACGCCAGGATCAGCGTGTCGGTGAAGCCCTCGGCGTCGAGCGCCCGGCGGATCACCGCGACCTGGCCGTCCATCATGCCGGACAGCCCGAGCAGCTGCGACCCGGCCCGCGCCTGCGCCAACGCCATCGAGGTGTAGCGCTCGAGGGTCGCGTCGTTGTCGACCGAGCCGTCCGCCGCGAGCACCCCGCAGTGCCCGTGATCGGTGAACTCGTCGAGGCAGAGGTCGGTCTGCACCACGAGCGCATCGCCCACCTCGGCCGCGAGGGCCTCGGTCGCGACGTTCAGGATGCCGCGCGGATCGTCCGCTCCGGAGCCGACCGCATCGCGCACCGCCGGGACACCGAACAGCATGACCCCGCCGACGCCGGCCTCGGCCGCCTCGACGGCGGCGGCGCGCAACGAGTCGAGCGAGTGCTGCGCCACGCCGGGCATCGAGCCGATGGGCGCCGGCTCGGTCAGTCCCTCGCGCACGAAGAGCGGAAGCACGAGCTGACGGGGCTCGAGCGAGGTCTCGCGCACGAGGTCGCGGACAGCGCGGGACTGGCGCAGCCGACGGAGGCGGATGTCGGGGAAGCTCACGGCGCGAACTCGTCCGCCGCGTGCGGAAGCGTGAACTGGGACACGGCATCGATCAACGCGTCGATGGTCTGCCGATCGGCCACCACCGACACCGGCAGACCGGCACGCTCGGCATCCTTCGCGGTGCGCGGGCCGATCGCGGCGAGCAGGGTCTCGTCCGGGATGTCGGGGAACTGCTCGCGCACCTGCTCCGCCACCGAACCGCTCGTGATGAGGATGGCGTTGATGCGGCCGTTCTCCACATCGCGACGGATGCGCTCCGTGACCGGCACGCCCACCGTGCGATAGGCGACCACACCGTGCACGTCGTGCCCGGCCTCGGACAGCATGATGCTCAGCACCGGCTTCGCGATCTCGCTGCGCAGCGCCAGGATGCGCCGGGGCTCCTGCTCGAGCGCGATCAGCTGCTGAGCCATGCCCTGCGCCGAGTTGTCCTGCTCGGGGACCAGCGCCACCTCGTAGCCCACGGCCTGGAGCGCTGCGGCCGTGGTCTCGCCCACCGCCGCGATCTTCGTGGACTTGGGCACGACCGCGCGATGCGCGAACAGCACGTCGACCGTGGTCGCACTCGTCACCGTCAGCCAGTCGAACTCACCGGCGGCCAGCTGCTCCAGCGCGCGGTCGAGCGTGTCCTGATCGGTCGTGGGGGCGAAGTTGATGAGCGGGGCGACGACCGGCACGGCGCCCAGGGCACGCAGGCTCGCGGCGACACTGTCGCCCCAGGGCCCGCCACGGGGCACGAGGATGCGCCAGCCGTCCAGCGGTCGGTCCTGCTTGGTTTCGGATGTGGTCATGAGAAATCGGGGTGCTCTCGGGGGACGAGGTCGGCCGCCCCTTGATCGAGCAGCCGACGGGCAACAGCGAGCCCGAGCTCGCGCGCTGCGTGCATCGGGCCTGCACCATCGGCAGCATCCGCTCCATTGCCACTGCCGTTCCGATGAATATACTCCCCGTTCAGGGCTTCCGTGACGTCGAGCCCGATCCGCCGACCCCCGTCCGGGGCGTACACGACCGTCCTGATGCGGATCTCGGCGCCCTCGACGCGTGCGTGCGCCGCCATGGGGGCTTGACACCCGGCATCGAGTCCCTCCAGAATGGCGCGCTCGACCGTGACGGCCAGTCGGGTGTCGTGATCGTCGAGGGCGGAGAGCGCCTCCCGCAGCTCCTCCGGGGCGTCCGCCCTGGTCTCCACCGCGAGCGACCCCTGTCCCGGCGCGGTCGGCCACTCCGCGAGCCCGAGCTCTTCGCGCTTCAGCGGCGAGTCGGTCCCCAGACGCGACAGGCCGGCGGCCGCGAGGATCACGGCGTCGAGCTCGCCCGAGGCCACCCGCGCGAGCCGGGAGTCGACGTTGCCGCGGATGTCCACGACCTCCGCCTGCGGTGCCCGGCGCCGGACCTGGGCGATGCGTCGCGGCGAGCCCGTGCCGACGGTGCTGCCCGAGCCGAGCTCGTGCAGGGGCGCGCCGTGACGCGTGAGAACCACGTCCCTGGCATCCTCTCGGCGGGGCGTCGCGGCGATCACGAGACCCTCCGGCACGGCGGTCGGGAGGTCTTTGAGGGAGTGCACGAGGAAGTCGCAACGGCCGGCGAGCAGAGCCTCGCGCAGCCGGGTCGCGAAGACGCCCAGACCGCCGATCTCCGACAGCGACGCCCGATTGGTGTCGCCCTCGCTGGTGATCGGGACGAGCTCGACGGCACGCCCCGTGACCTTCTCGAGGGCGGCGGCGACATGGCCCGACTGCGCCTGCGCGAGCGCGCTGCGTCGGGTGCCGAGACGGATGGGGGTGCTCATGCTGCGGTTACTGCAGCACGTCGGCGATCTCGTCGAAGCGCAGACGGCGCCCCGTGTAGAAGGGCACCTCCTCCTTCACGAACATCCGCGCCTCGGTGTAACGGAGGTCGCGCATCATGTCGACCAGGTCGGTCACGTCGTCGGCCTCCATCGGCAGCAGCCACTCGTAGTCACCCAGCGCGAACGCGGCGACGGTGTTCGCGATGACGCCCGTGAACGCAGCGCCCTTGCGCCCGTGGTCGGCGAGCATCGCGCGGCGGTCAGCCTCCGGCGCCAGGTACCACTCCGGGGTGCGGACGAACGGGTACAGGCAGAGCCAGTCCTTCGGTGCGACGCCGCGGAGGAACCCCGGCACGTGCGAGCGGTTGAACTCCGCGTCGCGGTGCACGCCCATCACGTTCCACACCGGCAGCAGCGAGCGCAGCAGCTCCGTGCGACGGAGGCGGCGCAGCGCCTTCTGCAGCTCTTCGGCGGTGTCGCCGTGCAGCCACACCATCAGATCGGCGTCAGCCTTCAGCCCGGAGACGTCGTAGAAGCCACGGACGGTGACGCCGGAGTCCTCGATGTGCGAGACGATCGACTCGAGTTCCGTGGCGTCGTTCTCGGTCACGGGAACATCGGGATTGCGTCGCCACACAGCCCAGAGGGTGAAGCCG
This sequence comes from Microbacterium sp. K35, assembly GCF_004794375.1. Taxonomy (NCBI): domain Bacteria; kingdom Bacillati; phylum Actinomycetota; class Actinomycetes; order Micrococcales; family Microbacteriaceae; genus Microbacterium; species Microbacterium sp. K35. The sequence continues at coordinate 13,438 of NZ_SSDM01000284.1, forward strand.
GACGGGTTCTCTTCGCGCACTTCGGACATGATCCCAGTCTGCCCCTTTCACGGAGAAGCCCCTAATCAGGGGAATACCGCGAGGAACGGCCGACCGTCAGCGTGCGATGGCCCGAGCGATCGCCCACACGGCGCCGCCGACGACGGCGGCGATCCCGACGGCCGCGGCGACCGCGCCCACCGGGTTCCGATCGGCGAACGCGCGTGCCTTGACCGCGGCACGCGCCGACGCCTTCTCCACCCGGCGCGGGATGTTGCCCTTGATCTCGATCGCGGCGAGCGCCGCCTTCAGCTCGGCGCGAGCCGACGTCACGGGATCGACGATGCCCGCGGGGACGGCGGTGCGCGGCAGCGACTCAGGGGTGCTCATCGCCGGCCTCCTTCACGATTCGGATGTCCTCGGCCACGGCCTGCGCCGGGTTCTGGCGCTTGAGCACCTTGCGGAACTTGAGGATGCCGAGCAGCGCGAACAGCAGCACGGCGAGGATCAGGATGCCGAACACGGCGATCGCCGACAGCCACACAGGCCACCACGACGACAGGCCGGCGATCGCGAACACGAGGATCACCGGCACGGCCCAGAACAGGAAGAACAGGGCGACGAGGAACCAGACCGAGCCGATCCCCGCATCCTTCGCCGTGCGCGAGACCCACGCCTTGGCGGCGTCGATCTCCGCCTTCACGAGGTTGGTGACCAGCTCGGGCAGATCCCCGAGCAGGGTCAGCAGACTGTCGTCGGCGCGATCCCGGTATCCGCGGGGCATGTCAGTCGCCGGACTTCTGCGCTGCCGGCTTCGTCGCGGGCTTCTTCGCAGCGGGCTTGTCAGCCGCAGCGGCACGCTCCTTGACCTCGTCGACCGCGTCCTCCGCCGCCTCCGAGACCTCCTCGGCGGCCTCCTTGCCCGACGCGATCACGGCGTCGAGCTTCTGGCCGGGAGTGCCGTTGCCCGTGACCGACTTCACGATCTTCACCGCGCCCGTCCACACGGCACCCGGGACGGCCGCGGCCTTGTCGCCGACGAAGTCCTTGACCTTCTCCACCTGGTCCTGGACGGGATCCGTGTTCCAGACCTTGAGCCACTGCGTCCGGATCTGCTCGTAACGCTCGCGTCCGGCACGGGTGCCCAGCACATAGCCGACGCCGAGTCCGACGACGAGTCCGATCTTCCCCTTCATGGGGTCTCCTCACGTTGTTCCGGCGGTGGTCGTCCGGTTCGGACGCCGATCGCCGACGTCTCCGCCGCGATCAGGTACCCAGCGTAACCCCGTATGCCGATTTCGGCATCAATCCCGGAGAGGGTTGACAGCGGGTCCTTCGTCACTCACGCTTGTGCGCTTCGTGGTGCGCGGAGGTCGCCCGATCAGTCCCACAGGAGCGCGCGACGCAGGCGATCGGACGCCTCCGTGGCATCCGGGACCACCTGTGCGAGGCCGGTCCCGGCCACCCAGGCACCGACCACCGCCAGACCGGGGATCGCCTGGATCGCATCGCGCGCGGCCTGGCGCCGCGCCCCCGATCCGAGGAGCGACGCGGGCTGCGACTGCACGAACCGTCCACGGTGCCCTGCGATCACCTGGGTCGGCTCCAGCGGTACGCCGAGCAGCGCGGCCGCCTCCCGCCGCGCGAGGTCGATCGCCGCCGCGTCGTCGAGGGCGGCGGTGGCCGCGGGCTCCCCCTGCGCGCCGAACGACACCCGCACGACCTCCCTGTCGCCCGCGGCCTCCCGCACCCACTCCCACTTCGCCGTCGAGTGGGTGAGCGCCTTGGCCGTGTGGCTCCCGGGCACCGTGAGCACGCCGGTTCCACGCGGCACGCTGCGCAGAGCCGGCGCATCCAGCAGCAGCGTGACGATCTCGATCTCCGGGGACGCAGCCGCTTCGGCCAGAGCGAGCGCCGGCACCGCGTCGGCGAGCAGCTCGCGCGCCACGGACTCCGCGGTCGCGACGATCACGGCGTCCGCACGGAGAAGCTCCTCCACCGGCTCGTCCGTCACCGCGACGGCGTCGGCCAGAGGCTCCGACTCGGCAACCCACGGCTCCGGCGTCTGCGTCGGGGTGTCGAGCTGCGTCGCGGCCGTGACCCGCCAACCGCCGTCCTCCGACACGACCGAGAGCACCCGCACTCCCGTGCGCACGGTCGCCCCGAGCTGGGCGAGGTCGTCGGCGATCGCGTCCACCAGCACGGTCATGCCGCCACGGAGGCCTTCCACCGCGGCACCCGGAGCCTTCGCCCCACCGGAGCCGCCGTTCCCGCGCAGCGCCAGCACCGCGCCGGACAGCGAGCCGACGCGGGTCAGGGCGGCGTTCAGCCCCGGGGCGGCCACGTCGATGTCCACGTCGTCGGGCGACGCGGAGTACACGCCCGTCGTGACCGGGGCGACCAGGCGGTCGCGCACCTTCGGGCCCATGCGGGAGGCGACGAGCCGCCCGAGGCTCAGCTCGTGGCCGATGGTCAGCGGCGGCCGTACGCGGTCGAGGTAGGCGCGCCATGCGCCCGACCATCCGATGATGCGCCGCACGTCGTCCTGGAACGGGTTGCCGGGAATGCCGAGGACCCCGCCCACCGGGAGCGGCGCCGCGCCCGTGCCGGGGATGCCGGAGAGCCAGGCGCCGCCCGCGCGAGGGGGCACGACCCGATCCGCGAGTCCGAGCTCGTCGACGAGGGCGCGGACGAGGCCGCCCCTGGTCGCGTAGCTCTCGGCGCCCGCATCGAGCGTCACACCGTCGAGCTCCACGCGACGCAGGGCACCGCCCAGCGCCTCGGCAGCCTCCAGCACCGTGACCCGCATGCCGACCTTGGCGCACTCGCGGGCGGCGACGAGACCACCCATGCCCCCGCCGATCACGACGACGTGCTTCTCCGCGGCGCGTGCGGCCAGGTCGGCCGGCTCGGCCGCGGACGGGTGTGCACCGGAGGGGTCAGGGCTCATGCCGTCCATCCTTCCACCGCGCCCGGGGGCGACGCGTGCTCAGGCGCCGTGCACCAGCTCGACGATGCGCGTCAGCTGGTCGGGGTCGGTCTCGGGCGGCACCCCATGACCGAGGTTGACGATGTGCCCGCGGGCCGCACGACCGCGCTCCAGGACGTCGCGCACGTGCGCCTCCAGCACGGGCCACGGCGCCCCGAGCAGCGCGGGGTCGATGTTGCCCTGCACGCTCGTGTCCGGTCCGAGGATCGCCGCGGCCTCGTCGAGCGGAAGACGCCAGTCCACGCCGACCCCGTCGGCGATGCCGCCGAGGCGCATGTCGGCGAGGAACGGGCCGGTGCCGACGCCGAAGTGGATGGTGGGGACACCGATGCCGTCGAGCGCGGCGGTCGAATGCGGCGCCACGAACGTGCGGTAGTCGGCGGGGCTGAGCGAGCCGGCCCAGCTGTCGAAGAGCTGCACGACCGCGGCACCCGCGTCGCGCTGCGTCTCCAGGAATCGTCGGGAGACGCGGGCGAGCCACCCCGCCAGACGGTGCCAGGCGTCGGGGTCCGCGTGCATCATGCCGCGTGCCCGCAGGTGCTCCTTCGACGGGCCGCCCTCGACGAGGTAGGCCGCGAGCGTGAAGGGCGCGCCGGCGAAGCCGATCACCGGGGTGTCGCCGAGCTCCACCGCGACGATGCCCACCGCCTCCGCGATCGCCGTGCCGTCGAGCGACTCCGGGTCGATCGCGGTGATCCGCTCGACATCGGCCCTCGTGCGCACGGGGTTCGCGAACACCGGCCCGCGCCCCGGCTCGATCTCCACCTCGACGCCGGCGAGGCGCAGCGGGATCACGATGTCGCTGAAGAACACCGCCGCGTCCACACCGTGCCGCCGCACCGGCTGCAGGGTGATCTCCGCCGCGAGGTCGGGCGTGAGGCAGGCGTCGAGCATCCGTGTGCCCACCCTCAGCTCCCGGTACTCGGGCAGCGAGCGGCCGGCCTGCCGCATGAACCAGACGGGCGTCGTGTCGGGGCGGTCGCCCGTGAGGGCGCGCAGCAGCGGAGCGTCGGAAAGGGCCATGCCCCCATCCTTCCATTGCCCGGTTATGGGGCCGCCGAGTCCGCCTGTCCGAACGCTCCGGTACAATCGAGGGGTGCTGCTGTGTGTGACGGCGAGTCACAAGACCGCCTCCTTCGAACTGCTCGAACGCCTGAGCCGAACCCCCGACGATGTCGCCCCCACCCTGGTGGGCATGACGCCGTGCGTGCAGGGTGCCGTGGTGCTGGCGACGTGCAACCGGTTCGAGGCGTACGTCGAGATGGACGAGCCGATGACCGCCGCGGGCGCGATCGGCGTCGAGGCGGTGCTCGAAGCCGTCGAGTCCGCCACGGGCATCCCGGCCGCCGAGCTCGACGGCGCCTATACCGTCCACGCCGGGCGCCGGGTGGCCGAGCACCTGTTCTCCGTCGCCTCCGGCCTCGAGTCGGTCGTGTCGGGTGAGGGCGAGATCGCCGGCCAGGTGCGCCGGGCCCTGAAGTCGGCCCGCAAGGACGGCACCACCTCCCCCGAGCTCGAGCGCCTCTTCCAGCGCGCGAGCCAGGCGCAGCGCAAGGTCAAGAACGTCACCGCGCTCGGGCGCGCCGGTCGCTCGCTCGTGCGCCTGGCACTCGAACTGGCCGACAGCCGCATCGCCGACTGGTCCGCCGAGCGCGTGCTCCTGGTGGGCACCGGCGCCTACGCGGCCGTGACCCTCGCGACGCTGCGCGAGCGCGGCGCCGTCGACATCTCCGTGTACTCGCCCTCCGGTCGGGCCGAGATCTTCGCGGCGAAGCACGGCATCCGCGCGGTCGCAGCCGCGGACTACGCCCGCACAGCCGCACACTCCAGCCTGCTCATCACCTGCACGTCCGCCACCGAACCGGTGCTGGGACCGGAGCACCTGCAGCTCCCCGTCGGTCTCGCCGCGGCCGGATGCCCGGTGGGCTCGCACAGTCAGCTGGTCGTCGACCTCGGGATGCCGCGCAACGTCGACCCCGCGGTCGCGACCCTGGAGGGCGTGGCGCTGCTCGACCTCGAGACCATCCGCCTGCACGCGCCGCTCGAGGAGCTGCAGGCGACCGACGCCGCCCGCACCGTCGTGCGTGAGGCCGCGGACACCTTCCACGTCGTGGGTGCCCGCCAGAGCGTGACCCCCTCGGTCGTGGCCCTGCGGTCGCACATCTTCTCGCTGCTCGACACCGAGATCGACCGGGCCCGTGCGCGCGGCGACGAGGACGGCAAGGTCGAGCAGGCGCTGCGGCACCTCGTCGGCGTGCTGCTGCACACCCCGACCGTCCGCGCCCACGAGCTCGCCGCGGAGGGCAGGGCCGACGAGTTCGCCGCCGCGCTGTCCGCCCTGTACGGCCTCAGCCCCGAGGCCCCCGCCGCCGAG
>NZ_SSDM01000028.1:0-19869 GCF_004794375.1 Microbacterium sp. K35
ACGGCCGCGGTCACGGTGATCGCGGCCGTGACCTCGGTGCCGTCCGGCAGGATCACGGCGAGCGTGTGCGCACCGGCCGGGGTGGCCGCGGGGATCGTGACGGTGCGGGAGAACGACCCGTCGGCCGCGGCCGTCACCGTGCCCAGCGACACCGGGTCGCTGCGGAGCTCCAGCTGCAGCTCGGCACCCGCCGCGAAGCCGCTGCCCGAGACCGTGACCGTGCCGCCGGCCGCGACCGTGGTCGCGCCCAGCTCGACGGACGCGGGCTGCTCGGGCTCCGGCTCCTCGGTCACCGGGGGAGTGACCCCGGCCTCGGTCACCCACTTCTCGCCCGCGTCGGACTTCGTCACCGTGAACGTGTCGTACACGGCGCCCACGGGCAGGTCGGTCGACGCGGACGCCGTCTTCTCCGCCAGGTACGACCGGTACACGAGCTGGTTCTTCGACACGTCGATCACCTGGTACGTGGTCACGCCCTCGCCGCGCAGCACCTGGGTGGCGCCGTTGTTGGTCCAGACGTTCTTCTCCGGCGTCTCCAGGTCGTAGTGCTTCGCGCCCGAGTTCGACACCACGTACACGGGTCCCGTGGTGAGGCCGGGGGTGTCGGTCGCGTCGGTGTTCACGTAGCCGCGGGCGTACGTGTGGTCGTGGCCCATCAGCACCAGGTCGATGTCGTTGCGCTGGAACACGGGCAGCCACTCGGCACGCAGCACCGGCTCGTCACGGCCGGCCGATGCCGAGAACACCGGCTGGTGGAAGGTCACGACGTTCCACTTCGAGGGGCTGTTCTGCAGCAGCAGGTCGAGCCACGCCGCCTGGAACCGCGTCCACAGCGTGCCGATCTGCGACGACGGGCAGTCCGCGCCCGAGCACGACGGGAGGCCGGCCGGGGTGAGGAAGGTCGTGTCGCGCGTCGCGTTCAGCGTGATGAAGCGCACGCCCTGGTAGTCGGTGTAGTACGCGGTCTCCGCGGCGAACGCGCTCCAGTGCTCGAAGAACGCGCGGTACTGCTGCGCCACGGGGGAGTCGCCCTTCGCGAGGTCGGCCAGGGCGCCGATCGAGCTCATCGAGGGGTTGTTGTGCGGGTACTCGAAGGCGGCCTTCCACGCCGTGAGCAGCTTGTCGCCGGAGTACTCGTGGTTGCCGGGGGCCGCCATCACGTTGGTGCGGACGGCCGAGTCCTCCATGCCCTTGAACCAGTTGAGCCACTCGTTCTCGTTGCTCGACGTGTTGATCAGGTCGCCCGCGTGCACGGAGCCGATGGAGCGCGGTGCGTTCGCCTCGGCCTGCTTCACAACGCTCGGCCACGTGGTGTCCAGACCGATCTGGGCGTCGCCGTAGTACAGGAACTGGAAGTCGGTGGCGTTCGGGTCGGCCGTGCGGAAGGTGAACCAGTCGCTCCAGCTGCCGGGGAGACCCACGCGGTAGCGGTACTCCGTCGCCGGGGTGAGTCCGGTCACGGTGGCCGAGAAGTGCTTGTTCGGGTTGCCGTTCACGACCCCCGCGTCGTACGCGTCGACGACGCGCGTCTCACCGCCGGCCGCCGCGCCGATCTCGACCTGTCCGACCGTGTGCGAGGCGTCGCCCGCGAGCCACGAGAACGACTGCGACACCTCGGGCCGCTCGGTCGGGGTGAGGATCACGCGCGTGGGCGGGGCGATCACCGGGGTGCCCGGGTCGGACGCGGGCACGAGCGTGAGCGACGACATGTCGAAGTAGATGTCGGAGCTGGTGGCGCGGTCCTGGAACAGCGACACCGCGATGGTGTTGGTGCCGTCGTGCAGCAGTGCGCCCTCGGCGCTGAACGTGCTGGTGAGCGGGTCGCCGTTGGAGTCGCCCGCGTACTCGACGTTGGTGGTGTCGGTGATGCGGCCGTCGACGTAGCGCGCGACCTCCGTGCCGTTGATCCACACGACGAGCGCGTCGTCGTAGGTGACGGTGCTCTGCAGGGCTGCGACCTGCTCGGCGACGCCGGCCTCGAGCTCGAACGTGGTGCGGAAGAAGTACGTCGGGACGGTGGGCGCCTTCACCCCGTCGAGGTAGTGGTTCAGGAGCGTCTTCGGCGTCTGCGGCCCGACAGCGCCGAGCTTGCCGTTCTTCGCGCCGAAGCTGCCCGGAGCGGTCTTCCAGGCGCTGTCGTCGAAGGCGGGCAGGGTCCAGTCGCGCAGGGCGGCAGGGGCGGGCGACGGGTCGGTGCCGTCGTCGAGATAGTGCCAGGCGGTGTCGCCGGTGATGAGCGAGCCGGTGGGCACCTCGGGGTCGGGTGCGGCGAGGGCCGCGGGAGCGACGACGGCGCCGCCGAGCACGGCGAGCAGCGCGACGGACGTGAGTCCGCGACGCCGCCACCGCACCGCAGGGGTGGGGGAGGTCATGTCAGTCCTTCGTGGGTGGGGTTCCGTGCTCAGCCGCACGGGGCCCGTCCAGCCCATCGAAGCCGGATGACCGTCACCTGACGCCGAGACGACGGGGAGGTGAACGCGGGCGCCCCGGTACGCTGGAACCCATGCTCAACATGGCCGACGGCCTCGCCCGTCTCGGCGCGCTCGCCGAGAATCCCGTCGTCCGCACCCTCGCGCAGGCGTTCGCTGAGGCCGGGTTCGAGCTCGCCGTCGTGGGCGGACCGGTGCGCGACGCCCTGCTCGGCCGGGAGACGCACGACCTCGACTTCACCACGAACGCCTCGCCCGACCAGATCCTCGCGATCGTGAAGCCCGTGGCCTCGGCGCACTGGGACATCGGTCGCGCGTTCGGAACGATCGGCGCGCGCGTGCGGGGCGAGCAGGTCGAGATCACGACGTACCGCGCCGACAGCTACGACGGGGTCACCCGCAAGCCCACGGTCGAGTTCGGCGACACGATCGACGGCGACCTCGTGCGGCGCGACTTCACCGTGAACGCGATGGCCCTCCAGGTGCCGGCGGTGAAGCTGATCGACCCGACCGGAGGCGTGGAGGATCTGGTGGCCGGGGTCCTCCGCACGCCCGCCGACCCGCGGGTGTCGTTCGGCGACGACCCGTTGCGCATGCTGCGGGCCGCCCGCTTCAGCGCCCAGCTCGGCTTCCGCGTCGACGACGACACCGCCGCCGCGATCACCGAGCTCCGCGAGACCCTGGCGATCGTCAGCCCCGAGCGCATCCAGTCCGAGCTCGTGCGGCTGATGCAGACCGACGACCCGGTGCGCGGCATCCGCGTGCTGGTCGACACCGGCCTCATCGAGGAGTTCCTGCCCGAGGTCAGCGAGCTGCGCCTCGAGGTCGACGAGCACCACCACCACAAGGACGTGTACGAGCACTCGCTCACGGTGCTGCGCCAGGCGATCGCGCTGGAGCACTCCCGGCACCCCGGCGCCGCGCCCGACGTGCCGCTGCGCATCGCCGCCCTCCTGCACGACATCGGCAAGCCGCGCACCCGCAAGCTCGAACCGGGCGGGGCCGTGACCTTCCACCACCACGACGTGGTCGGCGCGCGCATGGCCCGCAAGCGCCTGCAGGCCCTGCGCTTCGACACCGCCACGACCGACGCCGTCGCCGCCCTGATCGAGCTGCACCTGCGGTTCTTCGGCTACGCGGAGGGCACCTGGACGGACGCGGCCGTGCGCCGGTACGTGCGCGACGCGGGCGACCTGCTGGAGCGCCTCCACATCCTCACCAGGGCCGACGTGACCACGCGCAACAAGCGCAAGGCCGCCCGGCTCTCCGCGGCCTACGACGACATCGAGTCGCGCATCTCGGCGCTGCGCGAGCAGGAGGAGCTCGACGCGATCCGCCCGGAGCTCGACGGCAACCGCATCCAGGAGGTGCTGGGCATCCGCCCGGGCCGCGAGGTGGGCGAGGCGTACAAGTTCCTGCTCGACCTGCGCCTCGACGAGGGCGTGCTCGGGCCGGAGGTCGCCGAGCAGCGCCTGCGCGAATGGTGGGCCGCCCGCGGCTGACCGCCCCCTCCCCGTGCGGGGCTCAGTGCAGCGGCGGACCCACGACCGCGGCACTGTCCGGCGGCAGCGTGAGCAGGCCGTCCGCGCGCGTGTGGGCTCCGGTCGACACGAGCTCCACCGCCTCGTCCGCGACCGCGAAGACCGCCCGGGCGGGGGAGAGGTTCACCAGCACCGACAGCGCCCCCCGGTCGATGCGGTACACGCGATGCTCCGGGCGGCCGTCGGTGGCGCGCACCTCGACCCTCGCGTGCGTCGTGTCGGGCTCCGTCAGCTCCGGCCGCTCCCGGCGCAGTCGCGCGAGGTCGCGGTACAGGCGCAGCAGTCGCGCGTGCTCGGGTCGCTCGACCTCCGCCCAGTCCAGGTGCGAGCGGGCGAAGGTGTCGGGGTCCTGCGGGTCGGGCACCGCCGCCGGATCCCACCCCATGCGCGCGAACTCGGCCGTGCGGCCCTCCGCGACCGCGCGGCCCAGCTCCGGCTCCGGGTGCGACGTGAAGAACTGCCAGGGCGTGGTCGCCCCCCACTCCTCGCCCATGAACAGCATGGGCGTGCCCGGGGCCGTGAGCGTGAGCACCGCGGCGACCGCGAGGCGGTCGGGCGAGAGCGTGGCGGAGAGCCGGTCGCCCGCCGCCCTGTTCCCGACCTGGTCGTGATCCTGCGCGAAGGTCACCAGCCGCCACGACGGGACCTCGGGCGGGATCGGTGCTCCGTGCGGGCGGTCGCGGAACGTGGAGAACGTGCCGTCGTGGAAGAAGCCCCGGTCGGTGACCTTCGCCACGGCCTCCGGCGATGCGAAGTCCTCGTAGTAGCCCGTGGTCTCGCCGGTGAGCGCGACGTGCACCGCGTGGTGCCAGTCGTCCGACCACTGCGCCGTGAGCCCGTACCCTCCGGCCTCGCGCGGCAGGATCAGCGTCGGGTCGTTGAGGTCGGACTCGGCGATCAGCGTGAGCGGACGGTTCTGCTGCGCCGACAGCGCGTCGACCCGCTCCGACAGCTCGCGCAGCAGATGCACGGGCCGGGTGTCGTGCAGGGCGTGCACGGCGTCGAGCCGCAGGCCGTCGACGTGGAAGTCGCGCAGCCACATCAGGGCGTTGTCGATGATGTACGCCCGCACGGCCGGCTCGTCGAGGTCGACCGAGTCGCCCCACGTGGTGCTGTCGCCCTCGCGCAGGTACGGACCGAACAGGGGCAGGTAGTTGCCGCTCGGGCCGAGGTGGTTGTACACGACGTCCTGCACCACGGCGAGGCCCCGGGCGTGCGCGGCGTCCACGAAGCGCTGATACGCCGCCGGGCCGCCGTATTCCTCGTGCACCGCGAACCAGAGCACGCCGTCGTAGCCCCAGTTCCACCGCCCGTTGACGGCGTTCACGGGCAGCAGCTCGACGTGGGTCACGCCGAGCTCGACCAGGTGGTCCAGCCGGGCGACCGCCGCGTCGAGCGTGCCCTCGGGTGTGTACGTGCCCAGGTGCAGCTCGTAGATCAGCCCGCCTGCGAGCTGCCTTCCGGTCCAGTCGCTGTCGGTCCACGCGAACGCGGCGGGGTCGAACGCGGCCGAGGCCTCGTGCACGCCGTCCGGCTGCCGCCGCGACCGGGGGTCGGGGCGCAGGTGCGCGTCGTCGTCGATCAGGAAGCCGTAGCGCTCGCCGTCCGCCAGGATGCCGTCGCCCCGCCACCAGCCGTCGGCCGCAGCCGTGAGCTCCGTGTCGGTCGCGGTGCCGTCGGCCGCGAGCCGCCGCAGCCGCATCCGCCGTGCCCGCGGAGCCCACACCTCCATCACGACCGTGCTCCCCTCACCGCGCGAGCTCGATGAGCGCCACGGGATACGTGTCCAGCAGCTCGGCCAGCCGCACGGGCCCCGGGGCGATGCGGCGCCCGGTCAGCAGGTCGGTCCCGGGGATGTCCGGCCGCATCATCACGGTGTCGCCCCAGCCGCCGCGCCGCGCGAGGCCCACGGGCAACCGCGTCGCGATCGCGGTCGCCCCGCCGCGGTGCACCGCGACGGCATGCTCGGCGGCCGCCCCCTCGACCACGGCCGGGCGGTAGAAGCGGAACAGCTCCGGGTTGTCGCGGCGCAGGCGCAGCGCCCGGGAGGTGACCAGGAGCTTCGCGGCGCCGGAGTCGTCGATCGGCGGGAGGATGCCGCGGGCGACCTCGGCATCCAGCTCCCTCAGCATCCGCGCCCGCAGCGCGAAGTCGACCGGACGACGGTTGTCGGGGTCGACCAGCGACAGGTCCCACAGCTCGGAGCCCTGATACACGTCGGGCACGCCGGGGCCGGTGAGCTGCAGCAGCTTGGCGGCGAGCGAGTTCGAGCGGCCGTGGCCCGCGATCTCCGCGACGAAGCGGTCGAGGATCGGGGCGGCGTCGCCCTCGACGGCCTGGGCGACGGCCGCGAGACCCTCCTCGAACGCGGCGTCGGGGCGCTGCCAGGTGGTGCGCTCCGCCGCCTCGCGCGCGGCCTTGGTGGCGTACGCCAGCAGGCGCTCGGACGGGATCGGCCACGCGCCGACCGCGGCCTGCCACAGCAGGGCGTCGAGCGGACCGTGGCCCGTGGTCGCCACGGCGCGCAGCTCCTCCAGCACCTCGGCCCATCGCTCCGGGACCTCGGACAGCACCGCGAGCCGCGCCCGGACATCTTCCGAGCGCTTGGTGTCGTGCGTGGAGAGCGTGGTCATCGAGTACGGCCAGGCGGCGAGCCGGGCCCGCTGCGCCTCGTGGAACTCCTCGACCGTGACCGCGGGGATCGACGGGTCGGCCCCGACCTCCGTGAGCGTGCCCAGCCGCGTGTACCGGTAGAACGCGGTGTCCTCCACGCCCTTCGCCATGACAGCGCCGGTCACCTGGGGGAACCGCTGCGCGACCTCCAGCGACGTGTCCCTCAGCAGGGGTTCGAGCTCGGTGAACGCCGCGTCGAGGTCGGGGCGCCGCCGCCGCGCCTCCGCGAACGCCGCGCGCAGGTGCTCGCTGCCCTCGGGCAGATAGGCGCGATACACCGGGAAGCACGCGACCAGCTCGGCGAGGGCGTCGTCGGCGTGCACGATGCCGCGCGGCAGGGTGCGCACGAGGCGCCGCACCTCCGCGACCAGCAGGGTGTCCGCGATCATCCGCTTCGTGTCGTGGATCAGGTCGGGCCATGCCAGTGCGGGCGGAAGCCCCGTCTCGGCGCGCAGTCGTGCGTCCAGGCGGTCGAGTGCGGCCACGCCGTCGCGGTCGACGAACAGCCGGTCCAGCTCGGCCAGCGCGTCGTATCCCGTGGTGCCGTCCGTGCGCCACCAGGCCGGCAGCGCCTCGCCCGGCTCGAGGATCTTCTCCACGAGGGTGTACGCGCGACCGGTCGCGTCGGCCAGCTGCTCCAGGTAGCCGCCCGGGTCGACCAGGCCGTCCGGGTGGTCGACGCGGAGCCCGTCCGCGAGCCCCTCGCGCAGCCAGCGCAGGATCTCGCGGTGCGAGTCGGCGAACACGTCCGGCAGCTCCACCCGCACCCCGGCGAGCTCGGACACCGCGAAGAAGCGCCGGTAGGTGAGGTCGGTGTTCTGGTCCTCCCAGTACCGCAGCTCGTAGTGCTGGGCGGCGAGCAGTCGCGGCAGGTCGTCCGCGAGCGCGGCGGTGCCAGGGGCGAGGGGCAGCTCGTGCTCGAAGTAGCGCAGCACGCCGTCGGGGGCGTCGGCGGCCGGGGTCGCGTCGACCACGAGTTCGCCGTTCGCGCGGGCCTCGTCGGGCGCGGAGCCGAGCAGCGGCAGCAGGATCCGTCCGCCGCCGGCCGCCCAGTCGATGTCGAAGGCCGCCGCGCGCCTGGTCTGCCGCCCGAGCCGCAGCACCTCCCACCACCACGGGTTCTGTCGCGGCACCGCGACGCCCACGTGGTTGGGCACGATGTCGACCAGCACGCCCAGCCCCGCGTCGTGCGCGGCCGCGGCGAAGCGCTCGAGACCGGCCTCGCCGCCGCGGTCCGCGTCCACGCGGGTGTGGTCGACCACGTCGTACCCGTGGGTGGAGCCGTGCACGGCCGCGAGCAGCGGCGACACGTAGACCCACGAGGCCCCGAGGTCGGCGAGGTACGGCGCGAGCTCGGCCGCCGCGTCGAGCGGGAGGTCCCGGCTGATCTGCAGGCGGTACGTCGACAGTGGCCGTCGGGTCATGCGTCGGCCTGCTCGCTCTGCGAGCGCAGCGAGGCGTCTACGGAGTCGTCGGTCGCGAGGGGTTCGCCGTCGATCTCGCGCAGCACGATCATGGCCTTGCCCTCCAGCGGGATCGTGGCGCGGGCATCGAGCGGCCGGGTGTCGTCGATCGCGCCGGCGGTGTCGACGGCCACCGACCACTCGCGGCCGTGGCGTTCGTCGGGCAGCACCAGCTCGACGGGTTCGTCTCCGCTGTTGAAGTACACCAGGAAGTTCACGTCCTCCACCGGGCGGCCGCGGCGGTCGTTCTCGCGGATGCCGCGGCCGTTGAGGAACATCCCCACCGAGCGTCCGAAACCCGAGTCCCAGTCCTCCGGTGCCATCGGGCCGCCATCGGGCCGCAGCCAGACGACATCCGGGATCCGCTCGCCGTCGTCCGCGCTCGCCGGTCGCCCGTCGAAGAAGCGGCTGCGGCGGAAGGTCGGGTGCTCGCGCCGGAGTCGTGCGACCGCGGCGGTGAACTCCACGAGCGGCAGGTCGGCGGCGTCCCAGTCGATCCAGGTGAGCTCGTTGTCCTGCGCGTAGCCGTTGTTGTTGCCGTGCTGCGTGCGCCCCAGCTCGTCGCCGTGCGAGATCATCGGCACGCCCTGCGACAGCAGCAGCGTGGCGAGGAAGTTGCGCTGCTGGCGCGCTCGCCGCCGGTTCACCTCGACGTCGTCGGTCGGGCCCTCGACGCCGTTGTTGTCGGAGCGGTTGTGCGATTCGCCGTCGTTGTTGTCCTCGCCGTTGTCCTCGTTGTGCTTGTCGTTGTACGACACGAGGTCGCGCAGCGTGAAGCCGTCGTGCGCGGTGACGAAGTTGATCGACGCGACCGGCCGCCGTCCGGAGTGCTCGTACAGGTCGGCCGAGCCGGTGAGGCGGGCCGCGAACTCGCCCAGCGCCTGCGGTTCGCCGCGCCAGAAGTCGCGCACGGTGTCGCGGTACTTGCCGTTCCACTCCGACCACTGCGGCGGGAAGTTGCCCACCTGATAGCCGCCGGGCCCCACGTCCCACGGCTCGGCGATCAGCTTGACCTGCGACACCACCGGATCCTGCTGCACGAGCTCGAAGAACGCGGCGAGGCGGTCGACGTCGTAGAACTCGCGGGCGAGCGTGGAGGCGAGGTCGAAGCGGAACCCGTCGACGTGCATCTCCGTGACCCAGTAGCGCAGCGAGTCCATGAGCAGCTGCAGGGCGTGCGGGTTGCCGGCGTTGAGGCTGTTCCCGGTGCCGGTGTAGTCGGTGTAGTAGCGGCGGTCCTCTTCCAGGCGGTAGTACGCCTCGTTGTCGATCCCGCGCATCGAGAGGGTGGGCCCGAGGTGGTTGCCCTCGGCGGTGTGGTTGTAGACCACGTCGAGGATGACCTCGATGCCGGCCTCGTGCAGGGTGCGCACCATGGCGCGGAACTCCTGCACCTGCTGGCCGTGCTGACCGGTCGCCGAATAGGCGTTGTGCGGGGCGAAGAACCCGAGGGTGTTGTAGCCCCAGTAGTTCGACAGACCCTTGTCCTGCAGCACCGAGTCGTTGACGAACTGGTGCACGGGCATGAGCTCCAGCGCGGTGACGCCGAGGCGCTGCAGGTGCTCGACGACGGCGGGGTGGGCGATGCCGGCGTAGGTGCCGCGCAGCTCCTCCGGGATCTCGGGGTGACGCTGGGTGAGGCCCTTCACGTGCGCCTCGTAGATCACGGTCTCGGCGTACGGGGTCTTAAGGCGACGGTCGCCCGCCCACTCGAAGAACGGGTTGATCACGACGCCCTTGACCATCGCGGCGGCGGAGTCGTCGTCGTTGCGGGAGTCGGGGTCGCCGAAGTCGTAGCCGAACAGCGACTGCCCCCAGTCGATGTCGCCGGCGACGGCCTTGGCGTAGGGGTCGAGCAGCAGCTTGTTCGGGTTGAAGCGCCGGCCCTGCGCGGGGTCGTGCGGGCCGTGCACGCGATACCCGTACAGCTGCCCCGGCTGCACGGTGGGCAGGTAGCCGTGCCAGACGTACGCGTCGACCTCGGTGAGTGGCACCCGGGTCTCGGTGCCGTCGTCGTCGAACAGGCAGAGCTCCACGCTCTCCGCGCCCTCGCTGAAGAGGGCGAAGTTGGTGCCCTGTCCGTCGAACGTCGCGCCCAGCGGGTAGGCCTCGCCCGGCCAGATCTCGCGGCTCATCCGGCGAGGGCGTGGTGGCGCGAACCGGCGGCCATGGCGCTGACGATGCCGACGGCGTGGTCGAACTCGTAGACCTGCGCGACCTCGACGGCGCGCGCATAGGGGTGACCGAGGTAGCAGACGTAGAGGGGCGGCACGACGTCAATGTAACCCACGGGCGAGGCGGGGTCGACGACATATCTGTCGAAGTCGATCCGCTCGCAGGACTGCTCAGCGGCACCGGCGGACGGAGGCGTCTGCGTGCGCTGCGGGGAGCCAGTGGGGATGGGGGTCTCGACGTTCATGGCGTCTCTCCTGACTCGTGGGTGTGACCTCACGATAGGAAGCGGGACGGATTCGGAGAACGCCATTGCCAGGGCGGCCGGGAGGGGGTATGGGACCCGCCCTCCGGGCCGTCGGGCGCTCAATTCTCGCGGCGCCTCTCGAAATCGGAGAACACGACGCCGGACTCGTACGCGGTCGTCTCCACGGCGTCGAACCGCTCGGGGCGATACGGGCGCTCGCCGAAGAGGGGGATGCCCGAGCCGAAGAGGAGCGGCTGGCGTTTGAGCACGAGCCGGTCGATCTCGTCGGCGAGGGTGGCCGCGAGGGCGCCGCCTCCGCACAGCCAGATCGCACTGCCGTCCTCCTGCTTGAGCCGGCGAACGACCTCGACCGGGTCTTCCGCCGTCACCTCCAGGTTCTCGGCCTCGGCCGTGTGCGCGCGGCTGAACACGATCTGGCGCAGGTGCCGGTACGGGCTCGGCAGGCCGCCCACCTGATAGGTGTTCCAGCCCATCAGCACGGTGTCGAACACGTCGTTGCGCTGCTCGATGCCCAGCGCCTCGGCGGCGACCGTGGGGATCGTGTCGGCGAACCGGGCGTTGATGCCGTCCATGTGGTCGCCCTCGACGAGGAAGGCGTCGAACTCTCCGCCTGGGCCGGCGATGAAGCCGTCGAGCGTGACGGCCACGTAGTACACGAGTTCTCGCATGATTCTCCAATCACTACATCTGTCGCGGTTGAGACTACAACAGCCGTAGTGATTGCGCTAGGGTCGAGGCATGGTCAAGAACGAGTCGCGTCGCCGCGTGATCGCCGACGCCGGGCTGACGGTGCTGGCCCGCGAGGGCTCGCGCGGACTCACCCACCGGGCCGTCGACGTCGAGGCGCAGGTGCCCACGGGGACCACGTCGAACTACTTCCGCAGCCGCGAGGCCCTGATCGAAGGACTCGTCGACCGCATCGGGGAACGGCTCGCTCCGACCCCCGAGGATCTGGAGCGTCGCGCCGCCGGCACCCCCGGCCCCGCGCTGTTCGCCGACTACGTGCGCGACATCGTGCGTCGGCTCACCGGCGACCGCGACGTGACGCTCGCCCTGTTCGAGCTGCGCCTGGAGAGCGCCCGGCGCCCCGAGCTCGCGGCCGTGCTCGGCGCGTGGCAGCGCGCGGGCTTCGACGCCGACGTGGCCTTCAACACCGCGGCGGGCCTGCCCGGCGGACGCGCGGAGATCGCCCTGTTCCACTACGCGATCGACGGCCTCCTGCTCGACCGCCTCACCACCCCGATCGACCCCGACACCTCGACCGATGCCGTGATCGACGCCCTGGTCGCGGGCCTGCTCCGCTGAGCCTTCGAGCCCCTGCCCGGGAGGAGTCCCGCGGGGGCGCGAGGCGATATTCCGCCGCAGGTCCAACGCTCCTACACTGAGGGCACGCCCGTTCTCGACGAAGGAGATCGCGTGTCTGCACCGTGGCAGGGAACCCACGGGTCTCTCCCCGAGGCCCCGCGCCTGCTCGTCGAGCGTGCGCACGAGGAGCTGATCGCCGGGAACCTCGACGACCGCCGCCTGCAGGAGGTGCGCCCGCTCGTCCGGGAGTCGTGGGAGCGGTCATGGCGGGGTCGCGTCGGACCGGAAGGGCTTCCGCCGCTCGACCTGCACGCCGAGGAGCTGGAGGAGTACCGCCTCGCGCATCCGCTCGCCTCCGCGATGGACCTGATCCGTGCCCTGCTGCTGCCGGGCTCCTCGGAGGACTCCGGGGTCGTGATCGCCGTCGGCGACCAGGCCGGGCGGCTGCTGTGGATCGAGGGCGACGCGCAGCTGCGCTCCCTCACCGACGGCATGGGCTTCGTGGCGGGGGCGAACTGGTCGGAGTCCGCCGTGGGCACCAGCGCACCGGGCACCGCGCTCGCCCTCGGGCAGTCGGTGCAGATCCGCGGCGCCGAGCACTACAACCGGCTCGTGCACCCGTGGTCGTGCAGCGCGGCGCCCGTGCGCGACCCGGAGACCCAGCGGGTGCTCGGCGTGATCGACATCACCGGCGGCGCCGAGGTCGTCACCCCGCAGGCCCGGCTGCTCGTTGACGCGACCGCCCGTGCCGTCGAGTCCGAGCTGATGGTGGCCCGGCTGCGGCGGCGCGCCGAATCCCCGCGCAGCCGTCCCTCCCCGAAGCCCCGAGCGACGGCGACCGCCCGCGCGCGGCTGCACGTGCTCGGCCGCGACCGCGCGCGGCTGGAGACGGAGTCCGCGCACGAGGAGGCGGTGATCGAGCTGAGCGCGCGGCACGCCGCCATCCTCCTGATGCTCGCGGTGCACCGGCAGGGGCTCTCCGCCGAACGGCTGTGCGAGCTGGTGTACGGGCCCGACGTGTCGCCCGACACCCTGCGCCCGGAGATGGTGCGGCTGCGGAAGGTGCTGGAGCGCACGGCTCCCGACCTGGTGCCCGAGTCCCGCCCGTACCGGCTGCCTGTGCCGCTCGAGACCGACGCCCACGACGTGCTGTCGCTGCTCGACCGCGGCGCCCACCGCGTCGCGCTCACCGCCTACCGCGGTGCCGTGCTGCCCGAGTCGACCTCACCGGGCGTGGAGGAGTTCCGCGACACCGTGCGCGCCGCGCTCCGGGAGGCGATGCTGTCGGAGGCGAGTCTCGACGTGCTGCTCGCGTACGCGGACATCCCCGAGGGGCGGGAAGACGCGGAGGTGCTGCGGCTCGCGCTGGAGATGCTGCCCGCGCGCTCGCCGCGGCGGGCGGGCCTGGTCACCCGCATCGAACGCGCTGTCGGTGGCCCCGCGTAGCGTCCGGGCATGACCGAGATCCGTCCGTTCCGGGTGCACGTGTCCGACGAGGTGCTCGACGATCTGCGCGCCCGCCTTCGACGCGCGCGGCTGCTCGACGACTCACCCCGGCGCATGCGCTCCGGCATGAACGCGGCCTGGCTGCGCGAGCTCGTGCAGTCCTGGGCGGAGTGGGACTGGCGGGCCCGGGAGGAGTGGCTCAACGGCTTCCCGCAGTTCCTCGCCGAGGTCGACGGCACCGACGTCCACTTCGCGCACCTGCGCTCCGAGCGGCCCGACGCCCCGGCGCTGCTCCTCATGCACGGCTGGCCGCACACGTTCGCGCTGCAGCTCGACGCCGCGGCGCTCCTCGACGACGTCCACGTGGTGGTCGCCAGCCTGCCCGGTTTCGCGTTCTCGCAGCCCTACGCCGACGGTCCGGCCGACGAGCGGCGTTTCGCCGCCACGATGCACCGGCTGATGACCGAGGTGCTGGGCTACGACTCCTACGTCACCTACGGAGAAGACGTCTCGGCGAACGTGAGCGATCTGATCGCCGCGTCATACCCCGAGCAGGTGGCGGGCATCGTCGCGACCCATGCGCACTTCGGCACGCCGGAGGAGCGGGCGGCCAGCGACGACCCGGAGGTGCAGGCGTTCTTCGCCCGGCTCGACGCCGAGCACGGACCGAACGGGTCGTACGGGCACGTGCAGTGGGCGCGGCCCGACACGCTGGCCGCGGCGCTCAACGACTCCCCGGCGGGGCTGCTCGCGTGGATCGCCGAGAAGCTGTCGGAGTGGGCCGACACTGACGGCGACGACCCGGCGGCCGTGGAGGCCGCGATCTCGCGCGACCGCATCCTCACCGAGGCGATGATCTACTGGGTCACGCAGAGCATCGCGAGCTCCTTCCGGCCGTACTACGAGGGCGCCGACACTCCGGCCCCGATGCCGCCGGTCACGGTCCCCGCCGCGGTGTTCATCCAGCGCCACGAGCACGACTACCCCGAGGGGCTCGCCCGCGGCTACTACCGCGACCTGCGCGTGTTCGAGCGGCTCGAGCACGGCGGGCACTTCACGATCGCCGAGGTGCCGGGGGCGATGGTCGAGCGGTTCCGCGCCTTCCTCGCCGCGCTCCCCTGAGGCTGCAACCTCCTGCAACGTTGCGCACGGGGCTGCAACGGGGAGCCGCCTACCGTCGGAGACAGCCGCTGAGCATCGAGGCCGCGGCCCACCCGTCGAAGGAGACCCCATGACCATCGTCGAAGAAGACGTGTCCCTCGCCTACGCCGCTCCGGGGCAGCCCGGTGCCGTGGCCACCTATCGCCCCCGGTACGGGCACTACATCGGCGGCGAGTTCGTCGAGCCCGTGAAGGGTCAGTACTTCGAGAACATCAGCCCGGTCAACGGCAAGCCCTTCACCGAGGTGGGCCGCGGCACGAGCGAAGACGTCGACCGCGCGGTCGACGTGGCGTGGAAGGCGTTCGCCACCTGGGGCAAGACCAGCCCCGCCGAGCGCTCGGTGCTGCTGAACCGCATCGCCGACCGGATGGAGCAGCACCTGGAGGCCATCGCGGTCGCCGAGACCTGGGAGAACGGCAAGCCCGTGCGGGAGACCCTCGCCGCCGACATCCCCCTCGCGATCGACCACTTCCGTTACTTCGCCGGGGTCCTGCGGGCGCAGGAGGGCGGCATCAGCCAGCTCGACGAGAACACCGTCGCGTACCACTTCCACGAGCCGCTGGGGGTGGTCGGACAGATCATCCCGTGGAACTTCCCGATCCTGATGGCCGTGTGGAAGCTGGCGCCGGCGCTCGCCGCGGGCAACTGCATCGTCATCAAGCCGGCCGAGCAGACCCCCGCCTCGATCCTGTTCCTGTTCGACCTGATCGGCGAACTCATCCCGGCCGGCGTCGTGAACATCGTGAACGGGTTCGGCATCGAGGCCGGGGCGCCGCTCGCGCAGCACAAGCGCATCCGCAAGGTGGCGTTCACGGGCGAGACCACGACCGGGCGGCTGATCATGCAGTACGCGTCGCAGAACCTCATCCCGGTGACGCTGGAACTGGGAGGCAAGAGCCCGAACGTGTTCTTCGAAGACGTCGCGCGCTCCACGACCGACCCGTTCTACGACAAGGCGCTCGAGGGCTTCACGATGTTCGCGCTGAACCAGGGCGAGGTGTGCACGTGCCCGTCGCGGGCGCTCATCCAGCGCTCGATCTACGACGGCTTCCTCGCCGACGGGCTGGAGCGGGTGAAGAAGGTCGTGCAGGGCAACCCGCTCGACCCGGCGACGATGATCGGCGCGCAGGCGTCGAACGACCAGCTGGAGAAGATCCTCAGCTACATCGACATCGGGAAGCAGGGCGGGGCGCGACTGCTCGCGGGCGGTGAGCGGGCCGACCTCGGCGGCGACCTGAGCGACGGGTTCTACGTGCAGCCGACCGTGTTCGAGGGCACGAACGACATGCGCATCTTCCAGGAGGAGATCTTCGGCCCTGTGCTGTCGGTCACCTCGTTCGACGACTTCGCCGACGCGATCTCGATCGCCAACGACACCCTGTACGGTCTCGGCGCGGGGGTGTGGAGCCGCAGCGGCGACACGGCCTACCGCGCCGGCCGGGCGATCGAGGCCGGCCGGGTGTGGACGAACACGTACCACCAGTACCCGGCGCACGCCGCGTTCGGCGGGTACAAGCAGTCCGGCGTCGGCCGGGAGAACCACAAGATGATGCTCGACCACTACCAGCAGACGAAGAACCTCCTGGTGTCGTACGCCGAGGGCCCGATGGGCTTCTTCTGATCCGCCTCCCGGGCGGGCGCGGCAGCGTCCGCCCGGGATACTCCGGTCGTCGAGCGAGCGACGCGCGAGCGGCGGGGTCTCGCTCGACGACCGGGCACCACGGAAGGACGAGCACATGACGGAGAGCACCCCCGAGCGGGTCGCGGTGACGGAGCCCGCGGCGGCCCTCGTGCGCGAGCTCACGACGCAGCACGGTCCGCTCATGTTCCACCAGTCGGGCGGCTGCTGCGACGGCTCCGCGCCCATGTGCTACCCCGTGGGGATGTTCCTCACCGGTCCGGGCGATGTGCTGCTCGGACGGCTCGACGTGGGGCTGACCGAGCCCGTGGAGGTGTTCATGTCGGCGTCGCAGTTCGAGTACTGGAAGTACACGCACCTCACGATCGACGTGGTCCCCGGCCGCGGCGCCGGCTTCAGCGTGGAGGGCCCGACGGGTCTGCGGTTCCTCATCCGCTCGCGCATGCTCGACCCCGCCGAGCTCCTGTCTCTCGGGCTCGCCTGACCGTACGGTGATCTGCCGTACACTGGGGCGATGAGTACTCCCCTGAAGAACGCCCGCCTGGAGTTCCGCGTCACCTCGGAGCAAAAAGCGGCGATCGAGGAGGCGGCTGCCATCGAGGGTCGTACGGTGACCGACTTCTCCGCTGCGGCCCTCGTGGAGCGGGCGGAAGAGGTGATCCAGCGCGACCGCAGGATGCTCGTCGACATGGTGCGCTTCGACGCATTCATCGAGGTGATGGACCGCCCGGCGCGGTCCATCGACGGGCTGCGCACGCTCCTGGACCGGGAATCTGTGTTCGTTGACTGAGTTCCTCACGCCGCGGCCGGTCGCCGTGGGCGACGCGGTCGCCGACTTCCGGTGCGGGGTGGAGAGCCTCGATATCTGGCTCCGCGGGCGCGCGCGTCGCAACGAGAAGAGCGGCGCATCGCGCACGATGGTCTCGGTCACGCGCGAAGGCCGGGTGGCCGGGTATTACTGTCTGTCCGCGAGTTCGCTCGACCGTGCCGAGGGTCCCCGTCCGCTGTCGGCCGGGATGCCGTCGTCCGTGCCGGTCGTGCTCCTCGGTCGGCTCGCCGTCGATCAGGAGTTCTCGGGACTCGGGCTCGGGGCCTCGCTGCTGCAGCACGCGACCCTCCGTGCGCTGGAGGCCGCGGCCACGATCGGCATCCACGCCGTCCTGGTGCACGCGATCAGCGACGAGGTCGTGCCCTTCTACGAGCGCTTCGGCTTCACGGGCTTTCCCGGAGAGCGCCGCACGCTGTACCTGCTGACGAAGGACGCCCGCGCGACGCTCAGGCGGTGAGGCCGTCGAGCATCGCCCGGGAGGCGCGGGTGCGGGCGCGCAGCGCGTCGGCGAGGGCGGCGACCGCGGGGAGCCGCAGCGACTCGGGCCGGGCGACCATGTAGTACGGCAGCTTCTCGGCGAACACCGACGGCAGCAGTCGCACCAGGTCGTCGTGGCGGTCGGCGGCGAAGCACGGCAGCAGCCCGATGCCCGCGCCCGCCCTGGTCGCCTCCACGTGCACGAACACGTTCGTCGACGTGAGGCCGTCCTGCATCCCGGGCACGAGCCGGCGCGGGAGGTCGAGTGCGTCCACCTGCAGCATCGAGTCGACGAAGTACACCAGGCGATGCCGCTCCAGCTCCTCCCGCGTGGCCGGCGTGCCCGTGCGTGCGAGGTAGTCGCGCGAGGCGTACATGCCGAGCGTGTAGGTGCCGAGCTTCACCGCGTGGGCTCTGCGGGTCTGGGGTGCGCCGACCACCACCTCCAGGTCGAGCCCGGCGCGGTGCTCGGCCGCCCGACGCGTCGCGGCGACGATCTCGACGGTCAGCCGCGGATGCTCGAGGCGCAGGTCGGCGATGGCGGGCGCCGCGATGTAGGCGCTGAAGCCGTCCGTGGCCGACATCCGCACGACGCCCGCGACCGGGTCGGGGGTGTCGCCGCCGCCGTCGTCGAGCTGCGATAGTGCGGCCTCGATGCGTCCTCCGGTCTCGGCGGCGGTGCGCCCGAGGTCGGTGAGCTCCCATCCGGATGCGGACTGAGCCACGACCCGTCCGCCGAGGGCGTCTTCCAGGGCGGCGATGCGCCGGGCGACCGTGGTGTGGTCGAGGCCGAGGTGCGTCGCGGCGCTCGTGTAGCGACCGGTGCGGGCGACCGCGAGCAGCACGAGCAGGTCGTCAGCCCGGGGTCGCCTCGTCGCCTCCATTCTGCAATTATGCACAGGGGCTGCGCGTGACTGGGCATTGCTGCAGCCTCAGCGCCCGCCGACACTGGTCGGGAGGTGTCACCGTCGACACCCGAAGGAGAGACATGGCATCCCCCACTGCTGCATCCCCGACCGCCGCACCCCCGTCGAAGCTCAAGCGCGTCGTCGCGGCCTCCATGGCCGGCACCGTCGTCGAGTGGTACGAGTTCTTCCTCTATGCCACCGCTGCGAGCCTGGTGTTCGGCACCTACTTCTTCCCGGCGACCGGATCCCCGCTCGACGGCATCATCGCCGCCTTCGTCACCTACGCGGTCGGCTTCATCGCGCGCCCGCTCGGCGGCATCGTGTTCGGGCAGATCGGCGACCGCTTCGGCCGCAAGCCCACCCTGCAGGCCACGATCATCATCGTCGGCGCCGCGACGTTCCTGATGGGCTGCCTGCCCGGGTTCCAGAGCATCGGCTACTGGGCCCCCGCGATGCTCGTGGCCCTGCGGTTCATCCAGGGCTTCGCGGTCGGCGGCGAGTGGGGCGGCGCGGTGCTGCTGGTCGCGGAGCAGAGCCCCGACCGCTCGCGTGCGTTCTGGTCGAGCTGGCCGCAGGCCGCCGTCCCGGTGGGCAACCTGCTCGCCACGCTCGTGCTGCTCGTGAGCTCGTGGGTCATGAGCTCCGCGGCGTTCCTCGAGTGGGGCTGGCGCATCGCGTTCTGGCTGTCCGCCGTGATCGTCCTCGTCG
Source organism: Microbacterium sp. K35 (assembly GCF_004794375.1). Lineage (NCBI taxonomy): Bacteria > Bacillati > Actinomycetota > Actinomycetes > Micrococcales > Microbacteriaceae > Microbacterium > Microbacterium sp. K35. The sequence continues at coordinate 19,020 of NZ_SSDM01000028.1, forward strand.
GTTACTACATCCGCCGTCACGTGGAGGAGGCGCCGATCTTCCTGGAGGCGAAGGCCCAGGTCGAGACCGAGAAGGCCACCTCCTACGGCGTCGTCGAGGTGCTGCGCCGCTACCCGGTCGGCATCGTGCAGGCCATGGGCCTCCGGTTCGCGGAGAACATCGTCTACTACATCGTCGTCAGCTTCACGATCGTGTACCTCAAGACCGTGCACGAGTACGACACCAGCCAGCTGCTGCTGGCGCTGCTGATCGCACACGTGGTGCACTTCGCGGTCATCCCGCAGCTCGGCCGGCTCGCCGACCGCTGGGGCCGCAAGCCCGTGTACCTGACCGGCGCGATCCTCAGCGCGACGTGGGCGTTCTTCGCCTTCCCGCTGTTCGACACCCTCAACCCGGTGCTGATCGTGCTCGCGGTGACGATCGGGCTCTGCTTCCACGCGTTCATGTACGCGCCGCAGCCGGCCGTGATGGCGGAGCTGTTCCCGACGCGCATGCGCTACTCGGGGGTTTCGCTGGGCTCGCAGGTGACGGCCATCCTCGCCGGCTCGCTCGCGCCGATCCTGGCGATCCAGTGGCTGCGCGACTTCGGCTCCTGGCTGCCGATCGCGATCTACATCGTGATCGCCTGCGTGGTCACGGCGATCGCCGTGCTGTCGCTGCGCGAGACCACCGGCATCTCCCTGCAGGCGATCGACGACGAGGACGCGGCGCGCACCGCGGCACGGCTGGACGCGGAGAAGGCCATCGCATGACGGATCTGTCCGGACGCCGGGCCCTCGTGACGGGCGGAGCGAGCGGGATCGGCGCCGCGTGCGTGCGCGCGTTCGCCGCCGCGGGGGCCCGGGTGACC
>NZ_SSDM01000285.1:0-11197 GCF_004794375.1 Microbacterium sp. K35
CGCGTCCTCCGCGCGCACCTGCGCCCTCGCGCGCTCCCGCGCCTGCTCGCGCGCCCGCGCTCCCCCCACAGCCACGGACGTCCATGGACGCTCCGACGGCGGCTCCGGGGTGTCGATCCGAGCGCCGCGGGCGTCGACCCGCAGCGGTCGGGCGAGGGCGATCCAGTGCGTACCGCGGGCGGGGAAGATCGTCAGGAACCCGACGTCGTCCAGCATCAGCAGGTGCTCCTCGACCATCGCCGTCGCTGCTCGGCCCGGGTACAGGTCGCCTGCGATCAGCTCCGGGATGAGCTCCCGGCGCCCCATCACGTCCGTGTGTAGCCACAGCCCCATCGCGGTCGGTTTCGCCTCGTCCGGCACCCGCAGGTACTCCGGCGACTGCAGGTCGCTCGGGCTGATGAATCGTTGCTTCGTTGACACCTTGGTCGTTCCCTCTCGCGAAGCCCTCGATGCACCTGTCGAGGGCGAACTGCAGATCGTGCTCGTCAACGGCGAAGCACTCGGTCCACCCGCGGCCCATGGGCAGCAGGCCGAGCGCTTCCGTCTCCCGGCGGAACGCCTGCGGGAACCAGCGGCGCAGCACGCGCAGCGCCTCCGCCTCCCACGACGCATCCGTTCCGCGAGCGCACACGATCACCTGAGCGCCGGAGCGGATCATCATCTCCACCCGGTGCCACTTCCACGCCCGGCCCACCTTCAGCACCCGGGCCTCGGGCCAGTAGACGACGTAGGTCATCGCGAATTCAGGCATCGCACTCATCGCGTCCTCGCCTTCTTCGACGGCGCGACGTCGCCGCGCCACTCCCGATGTGCGGGCGAGACCTTCGAGCACAGCCCGAACCGGTCGAGCGAATTCGTGATCTGCCCGCAGAGGCGGCAGGCGGGCTTGCCCTCGTGGATCATGTCGACGATGCGGAGCTGCTCGAGCGTGACCGCGCGGCTCGGCGCCCACGGTTTCGCCTCGGCCTCCTGTACGGCGACGATCGACCGGGCGATGCTCGCCTCGAGCACGGCGCTCATGCTGCGTCCTCGATCAGCTCAGCCTCACGCCGCGCCTGCCATTGCCGCTCGAACTTCGCGAACGTGATCCGCGGGTGCGACTGCCAGTGCTCGACGAGCTCCTCGGACGCGTACGCGAGCGCGCGGGTCTCGTTGCCCATGAACAGCGAGAACGGGTCGATGCTCTTCTCGCGGCCACGGGCGTTCAGCATGGCGCCGTTGGTGGCCTCCTCGGCGGCCACGAACTGCGCGTACAGGGTGTCGTCGTAGTCGGCGCGGCACTCACGCCACGCGGAGAACGCCTCGCTGATGATGCTCATGCGATGGCCTCGTGCCAGAGCAGCCACTCGGCGCCGTAGACGCTGCAGCCCATCTCCATCGCGAGCGCGCGGGAGATCCGCACCCGGGTGATGCCCTCGAGGCGGAACCAGGACATCTCGAGCGGGTAGAACACGGGGACACGCTCGGGGTGCGTCACCCAGCGGCGGACCTTCCAGCCGAAGCGGAGCGCCTTCGCCTGCATGTCACCCTCGCAGCCGGCGTTGCAGACAGCACAGAGCGACAGCCCGTCGACCGGGGACGGGACGTTCTTCGAGCCGCCCATGCCGACCGCGCGCCGGTGCTGGAAGGTGAGCACCATGACGCCGCAGGCGGCGCAGCGGCGCTCGTCACGGCGGTACACGGCGTCGCGCGTGGCCGCGGTCGGGGCGCTCATCGGGTCACCCCCGATAGAGTGCGGGCATGAGACGAGTCTTCGCGACGATGACGATCGCCGCTGCGGCGCTGGCCCTCGCCGGATGCAGCGGAGAGGTGGTACCGGAGGCGGCTTCGCCCGACTGCGACGCAGCTTTCGCGACGGCGAGCGAGGCGATGAACGTTCACTACGCGAACCATCCGCTGTTCGGCGCGGAGTACGACGCTATCTACGCCGACGGTGCAGTCTCGGACGAGGAGCAGGTCACCCTGGACGCGATGCTCGCTGACGAGGAAGCCAAGTTCGCCGCCCTCGTTGATCCGGTGTACGACGCGTGCGATGGGGTCGAGGACCTCTACGCGGGCGCGTTCGCTCACCGCGACGATGCCGACTGGGCTCTCCTCGACGTCGAATCGATGAGCCGGGATGACATCAAAGCGGACTTCATCTTCGGCCATTGCTACGGGAACGAGTCGCGACCGGCCTGTTCGGACTTCGTCGTCGACGACTGGAACCGACAACTCTGAGTTCAGCTTCATCGGTGCTCTCCTCGGAAGTTGGCATTGAGGGACCGGAGGATCTCGATGTCCTCGGTCAGGGTCTTGCGCATCTCGCGTGCGTACTCGAGCGCGAGCTCGGCGACGTCGATGCGCTCCCATGCGGTGAGGACGTCGGCGTCGGACTCGGCGACGAGGCGGCGGGTCTCGGCATCCCGGCCGACGGCGCGCTGTCGGGCGTAGCCGCGGGCGATGATGAGCTCGCGCTTCGCGTCCTTCACGCGCTTCGAGCGGTCGGCGAGGATAGCGGGCGCCTGCGCGATCATCGCGCGGGCCTTGAGCAGCGCGCCGGCGCACTGCACCGGCGACGGGAATAGCTGCAGGAGTTCGCCCTCGTCGAGCGCGGTGAGGTTGAGCGGGACGAGCTCGACACCCTGCTCGGTGACGGTCCCGTCGGTGTCGTCGACGATCATCGGCGTGCACCCTTCTTCTTGCGGGCGGCCTTGCGGCGGTCGGCGCGGTTCTGCGGCGGGAGGTAGTCGCGCGGCGCGGGGCGCTCCGCGACGGGCGACTCGGTCGCCGCGAAGGCCGGTGCGGGCTCAGCAGTCGAGATCGCCCGGGCCGACTCGACGAGCGCCTTCCGCTGGTTGCGGGCGGTGCGGTGTAGGTCAGTGCCCGCCCGATCCGGGGTGAACGCACGAACGGCGCGTGCCTCCGTCTCGAGGGCATCGATCTGCTCGATCGTCTCGGCGGCCAGGAACTCGGCGGCCCAGTCGCGCGTAGTCGGCGCGGCCACGGCGGCACCCGCCACGGCAGCATCCGCCACGGCGGCGGGCAGGTCGCGCTCGTCGATCTCCTCCTCGATACGGATATCGCCGAGGAGGTCGCGGAACGTCTGCCGGAATGCGACCATGCGCACGGTGCGACCGAAGTGGCGCATCGGCGAGCGGTCCCACTTTCCGGACCACTCCTCCGAGGCGGCCGGGTACTGCTCCGACCAACGGATCGTGACCGTCGTCGGGATGCGCACGCCCTTGCGGTAGACCTCGACGCGCGCGAACTCCGGGTGCGCGGCGTCAGCGGTCGGCGCCCACGCCTGCAGCCAGACGACGCCATCGTCGGAGAACTCGACCGGGCCGGTGCCGTCCCACTCCCCCGAGGCGTGCACGATGTGCTCGACCTCGCCGATGGTCTTCTTCTCGATGAGCTCAGTTGTTGACATGCTCGACCTCCTGGAACTTCAGAGCGGGCGCCCTGCGGGTGGTGCGGGCGAAGTGCTTCAGCGCCGACGCCTCGAGCACGGCGAGCTCGACGCGCAGCGCCTCGACGTGCGCGTGGACCTCCGGGGCTGCGGCCTTCCATGCGGCCTCGTCGATCGACACCGTCTCGGTGACCGTGGTCTGGAACCCGCCGTGCTCGGTCATGCCGACGGCGCCGAAGCGCTGCGCGCCGGGGAGCTTCGCGGTCGCCGCCTTGACCTTCTCGTTCGCGGCCTTTTCCGCCTTCACTACGGCGTCGAGGTCGCGCTTCAGCGGCGCCCATGCGGCGACGGCGTCCGCGACCTCGTCGGGAAGGTCGTCGACGTCTGGGCATCCCGCGTCGCGCCAGGCGATGAAGTTGTCGGCGCGGTCGACGAGGTACGCGATCATCTCCTCGTCGCGGGGCACGGGGGTCCACGTCGCGCCGTTCACGGGCGGCATGTCGTCTTCGTCGCGGACCTCGAACCCATACAGGGCGTAGTCGGCTCCGAGCACGTGGATCTGCCACTGCATCTGCGCCATGTGCTCGACGGGGATCGACCAGGAGTCCCATCCGAACTCGTGGGACTTCACCTCGATGACGACGAGGGCTCCGTCGGGATCGATGCCGATGGCGTCCGGGGTCGCCCGGTGCAGGTCGTTGTCGAGCGCGGCCCACAGCGCGGCGTTCGGGGTGAGCGATGCGAGACGCTCGGCGGCCTCGTCGAGCAGCGCGGCCTCGCGGGCATGCCCGGCCTTCGTTGCCTTGTTGCCGCGGAAGGTCGAGCCGTTCATCTTCTGCTCGACGATCGTGCGGCGCGCCTTGATGCCGGCGCGTGCGATGCGCCAGGCGTCGGAGGCGGTGACACCCCCGCCGCGCTCGAGCATCCACACGGTACGGGGTGCGTCACCGGGGACGACGACGCGGGCTGCGGTGATCTGCGGGGTCATGACTGGTCGCCCTTGTTCGGGAGCGGGATGAGGAACGCGGCGACGAACGTCGCGAGGCTGATGAGGACGCCCAGGTCCGCACCGTTGACTCCGGTCGTCGGGTCGGCCGCAGCGGGCCCGCAGATCGCCGCACCGAGGAGCGCGGCGACGACCGCGACCATGCGTCCGGGAGACAGCGGCCAAAGGCCGGGGCGATCGGTCGCGATCGGTCCGTCGATGACGGGAGCGGTGCGCTCGACGACGCTGAGGTGCATGTCAGCGGTGAGCGGTGCGAACTCGCCGACCGGGGCGACGTTGTCGTCGGTATCCTGTGTCTGAGGCATGTGCTTGCCTTTCGTTCTCTGGTGGGGCGTCCGTTGCCGCGGGCGCCCCGCTTTCGTGTGCGGCGTCAGGGTGTGAGGGCGCCGGCGCCGAGGCGGACGCGGAGGCGTTCGATGCCCTTCGGGGTGATGCGCACCTGCGGGGCGGATGGGACGAGGTCGCCGGTGTCGTGGTCGCGGTACGGGGACATCGCGCGCACCTTGACCAGACCGGCGTCGACCGCGCGGGCGTACGGGGTCCAGCGGTTCTTCTCGCCGCGGTAGATCCAGCCGAGCTCGTGGAGCTTCTCGAACAGGCGCTGCGGTCCGGTCTCGATCCCGGCGCGGGAGAGCATCGGGGCGACGTCGCGGACCGCGTAGTCGGTCCCCGCGTCGGCGATCTCCTCCCACGCCTCGGCCATCGGCGCGAGCGCGGCGATCTGCTCGTCCTTGCGGGCGATGATCTCCTGCGCCTGCACGACGGCGCGCGCCATCAGCTGCTCCGGCGTCTCGACGGCGTAGGTGCCGGTGCGGCGGATGGCCGGGATGACCTCGTGCGTCACCCACCAGCGGAAGCGGCGGGCCTCGGGCTTGTCGGACCGGATGACGACGTCGTACATGCCGGCCTCGGAGACGATTGTGACCGCGCGGCGCTGGCCGCCGGAGCTGATGTCCGTCTGGCGGATATCAGCCTCGTCGAGGCGGGCGGTGACGTTGCCGACGTTCGAGAGGCCGAGCACGCCGCAGATGTCGGCGAGCACGAACCACACCTCGCCGTCGACCGGGACGGTGCGCACCTGCCGGTCGGCGTACTGGAACACCTCGAGCGCGCTCATGCGGGATCGCTTTCAAGCTCGGCGATCCCGGTCGCGAGGAACGCGCACAGCGCGGCAGCGAACAGCGCACCGAAGGCGAGCACCAGCATCAGGAGCCCCCACGGGGCCAGCACGAACGACACCCACACGAGCGCGAGCCCGAGCACGAGGTATCCGACCGCCACGCACCAGAGCACGGGGCTGAGCAGCGCCACCGCCAGGTCGACCGGACCATCCGGCGTGGTCGGGGGAGCCGTCCCCACGGTGCCCCGACCCGCCTGGCCCGATATCCCAGCGGGCACTCGGCCCCCAGACCGGGACATCATGATGCGTCCTTCGATTGCGGAGCGGCGTCCGACGGTCCGACGCGGTGGCGGAGGGGTACACCGCCGCGTCGGACGCGTCCCCTACGATCGGGTCACAGACCGCCGACGCTGGCACGTCGGTGGCACCGATCGAAGGGGAGCCATGAGCGTTCGACACAACGGACCGAAGACGATGCAGCAGCACGCCGAGAACGCGGTCGATCACGCGGACTCCGCGGCGCGCGTCATGAACGACGCCGAGCTGCCCGACTTCAGGGACCGCGCGTTTGAGGAACTCAGCTTCGCAGTTCTGGAACTCGGGCAGGCGCTGGTGAAGCTCGCGGAGAGCAAGAGCCTCTGAGTCGATCGCATCCGCGATCTTTCGGATTCGCGCCGCGACAACCTCGGCACGTGCCGAAACCAGGTACCCGTCGTCGATCTCAGCGAGTCGGCAAGCGAGAACGTCCATGTCAACGACATGGCTTCGGCCGAGCGCGCCCCGGACGAGAGCCGGGGCGACCGCCGTTTCAATAGGCTCTGCCGCATGGATATGACGCGTGAGGAACGGATCACCGCTGCGGCCATCATCATGCGGGACGCCGTCGAAGAGATGCTCGCTCAAGACGCCACCTCGTCTTCTCGGCAGGCGGCGAACCACGAGAGCACGTCAGCCCGCGAGTAGCGGATCAGGCTCGAACCGGGAAGCTTGTGCCAGGCCGGACCCGTCTTGGCGTCTCGCTCCCTCGCGATGCGCCAGCGTTCGAGCGTCTTCGTGCTCACCTCGAGGATCTCGGCGAGTGCCTTCGGCGACATGATCATCGGCATCTCCTCGAACCCCTCCGGGGCCGAATGCGACTCGACGTCTGCGCCTGCGGGTGTTGACGGGAAGGCAACGATCCTCATCACGCCACCCGCTGCTTCTCTGCAGCGTGCTGAGCCGCGTGCTCCGCACGACGAGCGATCTCCTCGACCGTGAGCCCCAGCCACGACGCCACGAGAAAGAGCTCGAGCACGTTGAAGTGCGTGCCGCCGTTAAGTCGGCGGCCTGCCGTGTGCTGGGTTATGCCGAGGACGGACGCGAGCTCTGCGGCGGTCTTGCGCTGACGAGCAAGCTCGGCCCGCACCTCGTCCGCGACGCTAACTGCCGCAGCTTCTTCGGGTGTCTGCTTTGTCATACGAGCCATAGTGAGTGACAAATCATTCGCTGTCAAGCTCATCATTCGTATTGACGAAAAATCATTCACCCGCCACACTGGTGCTATGGATGACGAAGCACTCGCCAATCACTTCTCTGACGCGCTGGTTTCGGAGATCAAGGCCGAGATGGGGCGGCAGGATCTCTCGTCGCGCGGACTCGCGCGCCTGATCGGATCGAACCCGCAGTTCGTGTCGTCGCGCCTCGACGGCGGGAACCCCCGCACCGGTGAGCGTGTCATCCTCAACGTTCGCGACATCGTCCTGATCGCCAACGCCCTCGGGATGAACCACGTCGACCTCATCACTCGCGCCGAGAATGTCGCACGACGGCAGCATGATTACGACCTGGTCGCGAATGAGTCGATCAACGAGTTCCCCGAGGGGAATGACGCGGACTACGACCACGCGTGACGCGACGTCCGCGCATCGTTCCACAACCCACGAACAACACCCATGCCCGATCGAGGGGGTTACGCATGGACGTCTGGAACCTAGCCGCCGACATGGGGCTGACCGTGCGGGAGCGTCGAGGCGCGCACCGCAGCGGCTACGCGCCCGGTTCGAACCACATCGACCTCACACCCGGAATGCGCGGACGTGTGCTGCGCGGCGTGATGTGCCACGAGATCGGACACCACGTGCTCGGCCACCGGCCGACCGACTTCGGCCTCATTCGCAAGCGGCAGGAGGCCGGCGCGAACGTGTGGGCTGCGCAGACGCTCATTACTCCCGTCGCTTACGCCGATGCCGAGCATCAGTTCAGCGGTCACGTGACCTCGATGGCTATTGCGCTCAACGTGCCCGACGAGCTCGTGATCGTGTTCCGCAGCCTGCTCCTCCGCACCGATGGTGCCGTGTACGTCGATCCCCGCATGGGCGCCGGTCAGTTCGCGCACCGCATCGAGGTCAGCTAGTGGCGAAGGCGTGGATCACTGATCGCTGGGTGAAGGATGCGAAGGTGACGATGCCTGACGGCACCGTCACCAAGATCAGTCCGACGAGTGCGCAGATGAAGTCGCTCAGGACGATGCCCGAGCACTTCCGTACCTCCAAGTTCGGGCGGGGCTCGCGGTGGGAGGCCGGCTGGTACGACCCTGATGGCATCCAGAAGAAGCGCCTGTTCTCCCGGCGCTCAGATGCCGAGGCGTTCGTCGCCGGCATCGAGGACGACATTCGCTCAGACCGCTACATCGACCCGTCCGCCCGAGAACGCACCTTCGAGGCCGCCGCCGAGGCGTGGCTCGCGTCGAAGAACCGGATCAAGGATTCCAGCTGGCGACGCTACCGCCGCGAGCTCGACAACTACGTACTGCCGAGGTGGGGATCACGAGCAGTCGGCAGCATCACTCGGCCACAGATCGACGAATGGATCTCACAGCTTCGCGCCGGCACTGCGGTCTTCGTCTTCGACAAGAACGGCCACCTCAACGAGGGCGGACGCAAGCCGGTGAAGATGAGCGCCGCCTACCTCCGTCATGTCGTCGGCTCCACGTTCGGCGGCGCGCTCCGTTACGCGGTCGCGGAGCAGTGGATCGGTCGCAACCCGCTGGCGAAGGTCGAGTTCCCCCGCGACGAAGGCGACATCGAGAACGACCTGCCGTCACTCTCGTACGTGCAACTCGACATGCTTGCCTCCGCGGCATCCGCGATCTCGGGACGACCAGTCGACGGCGTCCTGTTCAGCATGCTCGCCCATAGCGGCCCGCGCATCGGCGAGGCGACGGCGCTGAAGATCAAAGACCTCGACCTCGAGCAGAAGCGCGCACGCATCCACCGCACGTGGACGATCGACCGCGCCGGACTCCGCAAGCTCGGTCCCGTGAAGACGTGGGAGAAGCGATGGCTCCCGCTCGCCGACTTCGTCATCGACGGGCTGAGCGAGATCACGGCGGGCCGCGACTCGGAGGACTTCGTGTTCGTCACCGTGCGCGGCGCGGCGGTCGACGGCAAGAACTGGTACAACCGCGTTTGGCTGAAGGCACGTCGCACGGTGCGAGCGGCCGCGGACTACTCGGTGCACGACCTGCGCCACGTCGCAGCGACGAACGCCATCGCCGCGGGCGCAGACGTCAAACTCGTGCAGCTGATGCTCGGCCACAAGGACGCGACGGAGACCCTGAACACGTACTCGCACCTCTGGCCGAACCGAGTCGACGAGGTCATCGGCGCTGTCGAAAGGCGCCGCGCAGAGGCGCTCGGGCTCGGCCAACTGCGCGCGCTCTGACCGCGCCGTGCATTCCCATGTGAGACGCATGTGAGACGGCGACCTCGAGCGCCGATTCCGGGCATAGAAAAAGCCCCGGAGATCCGCGTGATTCTGCGGTTCTCCGGGGCTTTCTGGTCGGGCTGACAGGATTTGAACCTGCGACCCCTTGACCCCCAGTCAAGTGCGCTACCAAGCTGCGCCACAGCCCGTTGTTCTGCACTCTCGCGCAGGCAACTCCCCTATCTTAGCCGTACCCGAGGCCCTCTCGCGAACCGGGGCGTTGCGGGGTGTCGGACCCACTGCGTACCGTCGCGGTCATGCCGACGATCACCACCGAACTCGCCACGTCCGACCGCTGGGACGACGTGCAGCAGGCTCTCACGGGCGGAGGGGACGGGGCGAGCTGCCAGTGCATCTGGCCGATGTTGAGCAACAAGGACTGGAACACGACCACCACGCCGCAGCGCACCGAGATGTTCCGGGCCGAGATCGACGAGGGTCCGCCGCCCGGGCTCGTGGCCTACGTCGACGGCGAGGCCGCGGGCTGGATCCGCGTCGGACCGCGCACCGCGCAGGCCCGCATCCCCCGCACGCACATCATCGCCGCGTCGTCCGCCGAGCCGTTCGACGACCCGTCCGTGTGGGCGGTGACGTGCTTCGTGGTGCGCCGCGAGCACCGGGGCACCGGACTCAACGCGGCACTGCTGCGGGCGGCGGTCGACTACGCCGCGGCCTCCGGAGCGCGACTGGTCGAGGGGTACCCGGTCGACACCCGCGGCGAGAAGCAGCGCGCGAACGACCTGTTCCACGGCACGCTGAACACCTTCCTCGGCGCAGGCTTCACGGAGCAGACGGTCATGAAGCCGGGGCGGGTTCTCGTGACGCTCGACCTGTCCTCGAGCACCGACGCATGACCGCCGCCCCGGGTGCCGCATCCGCCATCCCGGGAGCCGCCCCCGCTCCCCCGGATATACCGCCGCGGCCATACGATGAGAGGATGCGCCGCCGCACCCTCCCTCGCCCGATCGTGTGGGCGTTCGCGCCGTATGTCGCGGTGTCGCTGCTGCACGTCGTGCTGCTCGCACTCGACCACGTCTTGGCCGCTCCGACCAAGCTGCTGCTCATGCCGCTGCTCGCGGTACCGGTGCTCGTGGCCGCCCCACGCCTCCGGCCGCGCTCCGCCCTCGTGCTCGTGCTCGCGGCGCTGCTGTTCTCCTGGCTGGGCGACGGCGCGGGGGCGCTGTTCCCCGCCGCACCCGAGCTTCCGCTCATGCTCGGGTTCTTCGGCCTCGCGCACGTGGCGTACATCGTGCTGTTCGCGCGGCACCTCGCCCGGCGTCGGCTGCCCTGGTGGACGCTGGTGTACGCGGCGTGGTGGGTCGCGATGATCGTCGCGATCGGCCCGCACACCGGCGCGCTGCTGATCGGCGTCGCCGCCTACGGGCTGCTGCTGGGCGGCACGGCCGCGATGGCCGCCCGCTGCCACCCCCTCGTCGCGGTGGGCGGCGCGTTCTTCCTCGCCAGCGACACGATCCTCGCGTTCCGGCTCTTCCTCCCCGATGCCCTCCCGGCCTGGAGCAGCCCCGCCGTGATGGCGACCTACACGCTCGGACAGGGGCTCCTCATCGCGGGCACCCTGGTCGTCCTCGCACGGAAGGCCTCGTGATGGTCGACAGCGTCCGCGTCGACAGCTGGCTGTGGGCCGTCCGCGTATACAAGACCCGGTCGGCCGCGACCACCGCATGCCGTGCGGGGCATGTGCGCGTGAACGGCGACAAGGCCAAGGCCGCCCAGACGGTCCGCATCGGCGACGAGCTGCGCATCCGCATCTCGGGGTTCGACCGCATCCTCATCGTCCGGCAGCTGCTCGTCAAACGCGTCGGCGCCCCACTCGCCGCCCTCGCCTACGAAGACCGCACACCCGAACGCGAACCGCAGGCCGCGCTCGGCCTGCGCGACCGCGGTGCCGGTCGCCCGACCAAACGCGAGCGCCGCG
>NZ_SSDM01000286.1:0-830 GCF_004794375.1 Microbacterium sp. K35
CGCGAGCACCTCGGCGACCGCGGCCTTCGCGGAGGCGGTGTCGGCCGCATCCGCCACGATCGGCAGGGCGCCGACCGCCCGCTCGACCTCCTGCAGCGGTTCGGGACGGCGGCCGACCACGACCACGTGCGCGCCCTCGGCCGCGAAGCGCTCCGCGACGGCGGCACCGATGCCCGTGCCGCCTCCGGTGATGACGACGACGCGTCCGGAGACGCTCGATCCGACCACGGTTGCCATGTGTGCTCCTGTTGTGTGTTCTGGCGCGCGGGGCGCCGCGGGGCCGGACGCGGGTGCGTCAGGCGGGGAAACCCGAACGGGCGGTGAAGCCGAAGTCGCTCAGCAGGGTGGTGCCGTTGATCGCCCTGCTGCGCGGCGACACCAGGTAGGTCACGTGCGCCGCCACCTCCTCGGCGGTCTGCACGGGGAAGGCGGGGTCGTCGAAGGCGTCGGCGCCCAGGTCGCCGCGGCTCATCGGGGTGTCGACCACGGAGGGGGCGACCGCGTTGACCCGCACCCCGGTGCCGGCCAGGTCGACCGACAGCGCCCGGCCGAACTGCACCAGCGCGGCCTTCGAGGCGCAGTACGGCGCCATGCCGGGCGAGGCGACGACGGCCGAGTCGCTCGCGAGCAGCACGACCGAGGCCGAGCGGGCGGCCCTCAGCGTCGGCAGGGCGTGCTTGAGCACGAGGAACGCGCCGGTCACGTTGACGGCGAGCACGCGGTTCCAGTCGGCGAGCGCGGTGTCCTCGACCGCGGTGCCGACGGGGCCGGAGACCCCGGCGCAGCACACGACCGCGTCGAGCCCGCCGAGCGCCGCGACTCCGGCCGCG
>NZ_SSDM01000287.1:0-8295 GCF_004794375.1 Microbacterium sp. K35
GGAGCCGCGGGGGCGGGGAGCGGCGGCACGGGAGGGATGACCAGCGGGGCCACGGGCGCCGACGATGCGGCGGGCGAGGGAATGCCGGGAACGGGCAGGACGCGCGTGGCGGCGGGAAGGTGAGCGGTGGCGCGCTCGTCGGCCTCCGCGAGTGCTTCGCTCAACCGCCGCAGCTCGACCGCGACCTCGGCGGCGTGCGGCCGTTCGGCCGGGTCGATGCTCGTCATCGCGGTGAGCAGCCGCCCCCAGTCCTGTCCGAGCGACGCGGGAACGTCCGGCGCCAGGTGCAGGCGGGCGAGGGCGGTCTCGACGCTCAGGGTGGGCGCGAAGCCGGGTGTGCCGGTCAGTGCCTCCAGGAGCACAAGGCCCAGCGCGTAGATGTCGACCGACGGCCGTACCTCGCCGTTGCGCAGCTGCTCGGGCGCCATGTACGTGAGGGTGCCGAGGACGATGCCCGGCGCGGTGACCCGCGACGTGTCGATCATGCACGCGATCCCGAAATCCGCGAGCTTCGCCGTCCACCGGTCACTGCCCGACGCCGGCGGGGTGAGGAGAACGTTGGACGGCTTGACGTCACGGTGCACGATGCCCGCCGCGTGAGCGGCATGGAGGGCGGAGGCGACGTCGGCTCCGATGGTCGCGACCTCCTGGGGGGTCACGGCGGAGCGGGAGAGGCGGCTGCTGAGCGTGGGGCCGGGAACGAACTCCATCACCAGGTACATCGCCCGGCCGGGGTCGAGGCGGGCGTCGAGGAGCGTGACCAGGTTGGGGTGGTTGAGGGAGGCGAGCAGCGCCTTCTCGGAGTGCGCGCGGTCCGTCGAGGTCACGGCATCGTCCGAGGTGCGGAAGATCTTGACCGCGACCGTGCGCTCCAGCGCGATGTCCTCGGCGCGGTACACGGTCGCCATGCCGCCGACGCCCACGGCATCGCCCAGCCGGTATCGGCTGTCGAGCAGAGCCTCGGTCGGCGTCGCCTCCTGCGTCCACATGGTGCAGCCTCCCCGTCGCCGGGTCGGGTAGCCCGGCGACTCTCTCACGCTAGGGCCCTGCACGATTCCCGTCTTCGGGCTTGACTCCGGGTCAGGGACCTGCAAGAGGGTGTGTGGAATGCCCCCGGGACGCGCGGAAGCGCCCGCCAGGAATCCCGGCGGACGCTTCGCGGTGCGGGTCAGACCCCGAAGTACAGCTCGTACTCGAACGGGTGCGGACGCTGCGCGATCGGCAGGATCTCGTTCTCGTACTTGTAGGAGATCCAGGTCTCGATGAGCTCCTCGGTGAACACGCCGCCCTCGAGGAGGAACTGGTGGTCGTTGCGGAGCGCCTCGAGCGAGTCGAGCAGCGAGTTCGGCACCTGCGGGATGTTCTTGGCCTCCTCGGGCGGAAGCTCGTAGAGGTCCTTATCGACCGGCTCGTGCGGCTCGATGCGGTTCTTGATGCCGTCGAGACCTGCCATGAGCTGCGCCGCGAAGGCGAGGTACGGGTTGCCGGAGGCGTCGGGAGCGCGGAACTCGATGCGCTTGGCCTTCGGGTTGGAGCCCGTGATCGGGATACGGATCGCGGCGGAGCGGTTGCCGGCCGAGTACACCAGGTTGACCGGAGCCTCGAAGCCCTTCACCAGACGGTGGTAGCTGTTCAGCGTCGGGTTCGTGAAGGCGAGCAGCGCGGGAGCGTGCGCCAGGATGCCGCCGATGTACCAGCGGGCGATGTCGCTGAGCTGGCCGTAGCCGGCCTCGTCGTAGAACAGCGGCTTGCCGTCGTTCCACAGCGACTGGTGCGTGTGCATGCCGGAGCCGTTGTCACCGTAGAGCGGCTTGGGCATGAAGGTGGCGACCTTGCCCCACTCCTCGGCCGTGTTCTTCACGATGTACTTGAACTTCAGGATGTCGTCCGCCGAGTGCACCATCGTGTCGAAGCGGTAGTTGATCTCCTGCTGGCCCGCCGTGCCGACCTCGTGGTGCGAGCGCTCGAGGATGAAGCCGGCCTCGATCAGCTTGAGCGTGATGTCGTCGCGCAGGTCGGCCGTCTTGTCGACCGGGCTCACGGGGAAGTAGCCGCCCTTGTACGGGGTCTTGTTGGCGAGGTTGCCGCCCTCCTCCTCGCGACCGGTGTTCCACGCGGCCTCCTCGGAGTCGACCTTGTAGAAGCTCTCGCCCGCCGTGACGGAGTAGCGCACGTCGTCGAAGATGTAGAACTCGGCCTCGGGCGCGAAGTACGCGGTGTCGGCGATGCCGGTCGACGCGAGGTACTTCTCGGCCTTCTTGGCGACCTGACGCGGGTCCTTCGAGTAGATCTCGCCGGTGCGCGGGTTGTAGATGTCGAAGATCATCACGAGGGTGCTCGCCTCGCGGAACGGGTCCATGTAGGCCGTCGTCACGTCGGGGATGAGCTGCATGTCCGACTCGTGGATGCTCGCGAAGCCGCGGATCGAGGAGCCGTCGAACAGCTGCCCGTCCGTGAAGAAGGCCTCGTCGACCGTCGCCGCAGGGATGTTGAAGTGCTGCTGCACGCCAGGGAGATCGGTGAACCGGATGTCAAGGAATTTGACGTCGTTCTCCTTGATGTAGGCCAGTACCTCGGACGAATCTTTGAACATGTAACGACTCCTGTGATGCGGATCGATGGCTTCGGGGCCACTCTGCACAGTACGGACGGGGGATTTCTCCACGGTATCCGCTTTGTTTCGAGCGTGTTACAGCGTGAGGGCGGAAGGCGCGGTTCCGACGGCTCGGTAGGCTGGTGTGGTGACGGATGCGGTGAACAGGTACCCCGGTGAACGACTCGGACTCCCGGAGTCGGGAACGGGAAGCATCGCCCGTCCCGGACGACGCATCGGCGCTCTCGTGATCGACTATGCGGCCGCCACGATCATCGCCACCGGCTTCCTCGGGTTCGACCAGTTCGCGCTGCCGTCCGAGGCGGGTCTGACGCAGTTCGCCCCGCTGCTGGTGTTCGCGGTCCTGCAGATCCTGTTCATCCCCACCGCGGGGGGTAGCCCGGGTCACCGCATCCTCGGCATGCGCCTGGTGCGTCTCGACGGCGCCTGGATCGGGCTGTGGCGGCCGGTCGTTCGCACGCTGCTGCTGCTCGTCGTGATCCCGGCGGTCGTCTGGGATGCGGATCAGCGCGGTCTGCACGACAAGGCGGTCGGCACCGTCCTCATCCGCGCCTGAGCCGCGTCGAGTCGCCCGCTTGCCTCAGACGCGTCCCCGGTTGCGGCGGCGTGCCTCGCGCGGTGCCCTTCCACCGAGGAACGAGCGCGCGGGGTCCACGACGTAGCCGTGACGCAGGGCCTCGCGACCGATGAGCATGCGGAACCCCATCTCGTCCCGGTTGCTGAGGGTGACCTCGGCCAGCACCTCGCGGTCGACCAGGCGGATGATCAGTTGCACCACCAGACGCTCCTGCGCGTGCCCGGACGAGCTGCGCACGGCGCGGCGATCGTGCACAGGGCACTCGACGACGACCGCGTCGTCCTGGCTGTCCTGCCACGGGTTCACCCGGAAGCGGACCCACGCCTCGCCCTCACGCTCGAACTCGTGCACGTCGAACGCGTGCAGCGATGAGGTGCGCGCGCCGGTGTCGATCTTCGCCTTGATCCAGTCGACGCCGAGATCGGGCAGGCTGACCCACTCTCGCCACCCCGTGAGGGTGTTTGAATGGGTAGACCTACTCACCTGATACATCCTGGCAGGAAATCCCCCGTGAAGATCGCAGTGCTGTCCCGTGCGCCGCAGGCGTACTCCACCCAGCGCCTCCGGGCCGCCGCGCTGCAGCGGGGGCACAACGTCAAGGTGCTGAACACCCTTCGCTTCGCGATCGACCTCACCTCCGATGAACCCGACCTGCACTACCGGGGACGCCAGCTGAGCGACTACGACGCGATCCTGCCGCGCATCGGGAACTCGATCACCTACTTCGGTACGGCGGTGGTCCGCCAGTTCGAGCAGATGGACGTGTACACCCCGAACACTGCCAACGGCATCTCGAGCGCGCGCGACAAGCTCCGCGCCAACCAGATCCTCTCCCGGCACAACATCGCGATGCCGCCCACCGCTTTCGTGCGCAACCGCGCCGATGTGCGCCCGGCGATCGAGCGCGTCGGCGGTGCCCCGGTCGTGATCAAGCTGCTCGAGGGCACGCAGGGGATCGGCGTGATCCTCGCCCCACAGGTCAAGGTCGCCGAGGCGATCATCGAGACCCTGCACTCCACGAAGCAGAACGTGCTGATCCAGAAGTTCATCTCCGAGAGTCGTGGGCGCGACATCCGTGCGCTGGTCGTGGGCGACCGTGTGGTCGCGGCGATGCGGCGGTCGGCGGCCGGCGACGAGTTCCGCTCGAACGTGCACCGCGGCGGATCGGTGGAGGCGATCGAGCTCGACCCGGTGTACGAGCGGGCGGCCGTCCGTTCGGCGCAGATCATGGGGCTGCGGGTGGCGGGAGTGGACATGCTCGAGGGCGACGAGGGACCGCTCGTCATGGAGGTGAACTCCTCGCCGGGACTGCAGGGCATCGAGACGGCCACGAAGCTCGACGTCGCCGGCGCCATCATCGACTACATCGCCGGGCAGGTGGCGTTCCCCGAGATCGACGTGCGACAGCGCCTGACGGTGTCGACGGGGTACGGCGTGGCGGAGCTGATGGTGCACGGCGCCGCCGACCTGGTGGGGAAGACCCTGGGTGAAGCCGGACTGTGGGAGCGTGACATCACCGTGCTCACGCTGCACCGCGGGGTGAGCGTGATCCCGAACCCGCGCAAGCACGTCGTGCTGGAGGCGGACGACCGGTTGTTCTGCTTCGGCAAGCTCGAAGAGATGCGCTCGATGATCCCGGAGCGTCGTCGTCGCCGGGCGAAGGTGCGGCGCCTGCCGAAGCAGCCGCTGTCGGAGTGACGACGCGCGGCCGCCCTCCGAGGAGGACGGCCGCGCGTCGATCGTGCGGTGTGCGGGTCAGCGCGGACGCTGCGGGCGCACCTTGGTGGGGTCGATGCCCTTCGGGATCGGCAGCGACGAGAGCGACTGCGACACGGAGTCGACGCGACGGATCACCGCGGCCATGGTGGCCTTGTCGATGGCCTTGGGAAGCTTCTTGATGGTCTTGGCGAGGTCGGCGATGGGTACCTCGTCCTCGCCGTGCCCGACGTAGAGCACTGTCACGGGGACACCGTGCGCGACGCGCTGCGCCTTGCTCCGCTCCTCGTTGACCAGGCGCGTGAGGCGGCCGCGGGCACCTTCGCCGACCACCACGATGCCGCCGCGACCGATCGTTCGGTACACGGCCTCCTGGGTCTTCGGGTTGATCCCCACCGGGGTCTCCGATGCCTGCCAGCGACGCCCGAGACTGGTGCTCAGCACGTGACCGGTCGCGCCGGGCATGCCGTCGATCTTGGTGTACATCGCCGAGGTCGACAGTCGCGTCATGAGGAACAGCGCGCCGAGCACGCCCAGCATGAGGCCGGTGATGCCCCAGAGCACGAGGGTCCACACCTGGAACGGCGGGATGAGGTAGCCGGCGACGAGGCCGAGAAGGATGCCGCCGACGAGGATGCCGGCCTGCGCCCAGGGGAGCCACGGGTAGGCCTCGCGCGTGAACCGGAAGAGGGACTTGATCTGGGAGAAGAACCCAGGACGCTTCTCGGGTTCGGGAGCACGCTTTGCCATGACATCCAGCCTACCGAGTCCCAGACCCTGACGATGTCGTCGTTCGCGCGGAGCGGAGCAGCACGAGGACTCGCTCTGCACAGCCAGCCGCAGCCGGCGGACCTTTCCGCTCACGCCGTGGATGGCTCCGGGCGCACGATCCCTCGGGTGAGATGGGCGCATGACCGACGCCCAGACGATCGAGACGGCCCCACCGCCGCTGCTGGCACGAGCGCACCGCACGCTGCGGATGCTGTCGTCGCCGGACACCCCCTTCGCGGGGGCGCTCGTCACCAGCGGCGACGGCGTGGCGGTGCGGTGTCCGAGCGAGGAGCTCGCGGGATGGGCGGGCTGGCACTTCGCGGGCGCACAGCACGTCGCCGGACCGCTGGACATCGTCCGACGTGCGGACGGCCACGATGTGCTGCTGCCCTGGTGCACCGATCGGTTGCAGGCGTTCATCGACCGACGGTCCGCCTCGGGGCAGCGGTTGAGTCAGGGTGAGGTGTGCACGGTGGCGGTGAGTCTGCTGCGCGGCATCGGTGAACTGGCGCGCGTGGGCAGCGGCGTCGAGGGTACGTGGTGGCTCACCGACGGCGGGCGACCCCTGTTCGTCATCGGTGAGGGGAGCGGGATCCGGTCCGCAGCGGCGACGATCGTCGAGACGCTCAGGGACGGCGAGACCGATCGAGCGCTGAGGCGTGTTCTCGACCGGGTGGGGGATGGACTGCGCGAACGACTGGAGCACCCCCGGGTCCCGCGGCGGCTTCTCGACGAGTGGGAGTGCGAGCTTCTCGCCCTCGTGTCCCCACGTCCCCTGGAGCATCAGACGACGAAGCCGGTGCGGGCGCGCGACCTCTCCCGCGTCGTCGAGCCCGCTGCGGGCGGGGTCGCCCCGACCCGGAGGAGCCTCGCGACGCGGAGGTCCGCGGTCCGTACCCCACGGACCACCCGGGCGAGAGTCCGCAGCGCCGTGCGGATGTTGCGGGAGAACATCGCGTCGCGGATCGCCGACGCCAGGGAGGCCGTCCGCGTGCGGCGGGCGACGAGCGGTAGGGGGCGGGATCGGGCCGCGGCTCCCCGCGCACCCCGTCGCCGACTGCTGTTGATCGCGGCAGCGGGTGCGGCCGTCGTGCTCGTGGGCGGGCTGATGTGGCCGAGCGGCGACGGCGGGAGCGACGCCCGAGGTGCCTCCACCGCCGTGGGGACGGCGCCGACGCCGACGTCGACCGCGGATGGTCGGGCGAAAGGCGGGTCATCGACGACAGGAGCCGAGCACGCGTCTGCTGCCCCCACGCCGCCCGTCGCGGAGGCGGGCGACCCCGCCGCCGCCGTCCCGACGCTCGTCTCCGCCGCTGAAGCCTGTCACTCCGCAGGGGACACGGAGTGCGTCGCCGCGATCGCGCCCGGTTCCGCAGGAACCGTCGACGCCGTGCGCGCGCTCAGCGGTGAGCTCACGGTCGAGCTGGTCGACGAGTACGGCGACGTCGCGGTCACCCGCGTCGCTCGGCCGGCGGAGGCGGGCGCCGCGAGTCCCACCGCGATGGTCGTACTCGTGCGGCAGGACGACAAATGGCTGGTCCGCGACGTGTACGACGTCGCGGACCAGCCAGAATGATCGTTCGGTCAGGCGCCCAGCTGCGGGGCGAACTGCGCCGCTTCGAGGCGCGCCTTCACCGCACCGAGGAAGCGCGCCGCGTCGGCACCGTCGATGATGCGGTGATCGTACGACAGAGCGAGGTACACATACGAACGGACCGCGATCGCGTCGGTTCCGCCGACCTTGACGAGACCCGGACGCTTGACGACCGTGCCGGTGCCGAGGATGGCGGACTGCGGAAGGAACACGACGGGCGTGTCGAACAGCGCACCGCGGGAACCGGTGTTGGTCAGCGTGAAGGTTCCGCCGGCCAGCTCGTCCGGCTTCAGCTTGTTGTCGCGCGTGCGGGCCGCGAGGTCGGCGATCTCGTGAGCGATCTGAGCGATGTTCTTCGACGCGGCGTCGCGCAGCACCGGAGTGAGCAGCCCGCGCTCGGTGTCGACCGCGATCGAGACGTTCTCGGTGGCCGGGTAGACGATCTGCTCACCGTCGACCGTCGCGTTCACGATCGGGAAGGCCTGCAGCGCCTCGGCGGCGGCCAGCGCGAAGAACGGCAGGAACGAGAGCTTGTCGCCGGTCTTCTCGAGGAACGAGCCCTTGACGCTGTCGCGGTACTCCGCCAGCGCGGTGACGTCGACCTCCACGACCGTGGTGAGCTGCGCCGTCTGCTGCATGGACTCGACCGCGCGCTTGGCGAGCACCTTGCGCAGACGCGACATCGGCTGGGTCGTACCCCGCAGCGGGGAGACCTCGAGCGGTGCGGGAGCCGGAGCCGCATTCGTGGCGGCCGGAGCCTGCGATGCGGACTCGGCAGCCTTGAGCACATCCTCCTTGCGGATGCGCCCGCCGACACCGGTACCCGTCACGGAAGCGAGATCCACGCCCTGCTGTGCGGCCAGACGGCGTACCAGCGGGGTGACGTAGAGGTTGTCGTTCTCCGTCGGCAGCGAGAGCTTCGGAGCGGGCGCCTCGGTCGCTGCGGGAGCCGGTGCGGCCTGCGCCGGAGCAGGGGCAGCCGGTGCAGGGGCCGCGGCCGGAGCCTGGGGCTGGGCGGGAGCC